>NZ_JBHYXD010000016.1:39331-117516 GCF_042751995.1 Streptomyces sp. NPDC059371
ACACCCACGCCCTCCCCGCCCCCCCCCCCCACCGCGAGATTGGTATTCACACCTACCACCAGCCCCCGCGCCCCGTCCGCCGGGGCGCCGCCCCCCCCGCCCCTCAATGCTACTGAGACGGTAGCGAGTTACCGAGAAGTAGGTCAACTCGCCGCACTTCCGCCGAAGTTACTGACCCTCACCTGCGGCTGCAGGGCTTCTGCGACGACGCGAACGCCGGGAACTCCCTTCTCCCTCAGGGCCTGAGCGAAGGCGATTGCGGTGAGGTTTCCTGCCGTGCGTGGAGGACAGCTTGGGACGATCAGGCGATAGCGCGTGAGCGGCGGCGCAGTAGCGCCAGGACTGCGACGGCTGCGAAGGTCATCCACGCTTTGCCGAGGATTTGTCCAGGCAGGTAATTGAAGGAGCCGAAGGCAAGGTGGAGGAACAAGAGGCTGTCGGCCAGAAGTCCGACGGCGTTCGAGGCCAGTATCGCGACCAGTAGTCCTCGCTTGCGCAGGGGTTCGTAGACGACGAAGTCCATGGTTTCAGCGACGGCGAAGGCGACCGCTGACGCGGTGGCGAGGCTGGGGTCAGCGAGAAGGTAGGAGAGGACGGTGCCGATGGCTATGGCGGCGAGGATGGCGCCTCGGCCGACCGCCTCCCGTGCAAGGTCGCGCAGGACAAGCGCCAGGCCTACGAGGTAGACGCCGGCAGGCGCCACGTAACCGAGGCCGACGGGTACCGCGCCGAAATGGGTGACGGCCAAGTTGGCGGCCGGAATAGTGGCGATGTAAGCGATGAGTGTGGCAATACCGGCAGGAGCGGGAGACTTCACGATCTACTTTCTGTCTCGGTAGTGGGGTGGTGCGCTCGGCTCCAGCGGGGAACGGGCGGTGGGGCGAACGTGCAGACAGCACAGCACACGGCACTGACATTCCTAAGACGTCGGTCCGTGCTGCGGTGCTGGGGCAAGTGCCTGATTCCGGCGGTGCAAGGTCCGCGTGGGGCAGGCGGCGATGTCGCGCCGAGGGGCTCGGGTGGGTCCCTCTACGGCGGGCGCGCCAGACAGGGGGCAGGTGCCGGACCGCTGTAAGGGTTGCCGGGCGCGTGCGTAACCGCCAGCGGAGGCGTCCCACGGGCTCGGGTCGAACCAGGCGCCTTGCCGACGCAGGCGCGGCGCGGGAAGGGGGATGGCACCCCCCTTCCCGTCCAGGGGGCGTGTGCGTGGGTTCAGCCAGAGAAGGTCAGGCTGGCAATGGCGTCGTGGCTATGAATGCTTTCCAGATTCTTCGCCCTGATCACATGCTTTAGACCTTTTTCACGGCATACCAGGCTTATGTCACGGATGATGTCTTCGACGAAAACGGGATGGTCGTAAGCCTGCATGGTGACGACGCGTTCGTCGGGCCGCTTGATGAGGGGCAGGACGGGGGCAGAACCGGAACTGCGCAGCAGATCGACGATTTCGTGGATCGCCAGGGGGTAGGGCGCGTCGGCGGTCCCCGTGACCGTGAGGGTGACTTCGCTGCGTTGGTTGTGGGCCCCGTAGTCGGAGATGGCCTTGGAACACGGGCACAGGCTGGTGACGTCGGTGGTCACTGTGGTCGCGACGGTGCAGGTGTCGGCGGTGATGCGGCCGGTGATGGTGACGTCGTGGGTTTGCCACGACTGCCGCTGACTTGCGGGTGCGGTCACGGCCGTGGCGACGGGCAGGGACAGAGCGATGGCCAAGGTGGGGGCTTCGAGCAGGGCGAGCCCTCGTTTGAGGGCGATGGGCAACTCCTGCGGGGTGAGGGTGGCCACCTCCTCGTGCACCAGGGCGATCATGCGGCTCATGTGGGTGCCGCGCCGGTCGGCCTGCAGGCCGACGGTGACGCTGATGTCGGCGATACCGTGCTGGCGCGTACGGCCGTCATCGAACGTGACGGGGTAGCGCAGGCCGCTGATCCCTACTTCGTCGATGGCTACGCCGCGGTGGTCGACCTCGTTTTGAATGTCGTGCATCCTGCTACTCGCCTCGGTAGGTGCAACCGGAGGTGCAGGTCTCGCGCACGGTGATCGCCGACAGGGCAGGGAGTTCTGCGGTCATCCGGTCCCAGATCCAGCGGGCCAGGTTCTCGCTGGTGGGGTTTTCCAGACCGTCGATGTCGTTCAGGTAGTAATGGTCGAGTTGTGCATCAATCGGCTTAAAAGCCTGCTTGATGTCGCCGAAGTCCATCACCCAGCCCGCCTCCGGATCGACGGGTGCCTCCACGTGCACGGTGACCTTGTAGGAGTGGCCGTGCAGGCGGGCGCACTTGTGGCCCTCGGGCACGCGCGGCAGACGGTGGGCTGCTTCGAAGGTGAACTCGCGAAAGATTTCCATTACTGAATTCCCAGATACTTGTGCGTCTGGAGAGAGAGTGTCCAGCGCGGGTTCTTCATGCAGTACTCGACAGCGGCGCGGGTGTGGTCCTCACGGTGGGCGTCATCCAGCGGCTGCAACCGGAAGTGCTGGAAGTCGAGCCCCTCGAACTGAGCCGGGTCGCCGCCGGCCTGGGGGTAGACCAGTTTCAGTTCATCTCCGCTGGTCAGGACCAGGTCGGAGCCGATCTTGGGGCTGACGCACAGCCAGTCGATGCCGTGGGGGGCCGGCCGGGTGCCATTGGTTTCCACCGCTACTTCGAAGCCACGGCCGTGCAGGGCGGCGATGGCGTCCTCGTCCAACTGCAGCAGGGGCTCGCCGCCGGTACACACCACGAACCGGTGGGCACGGTCGGTGCTTGGCCAGGCGGCCTCGACGGCATCGGCGAGATCCTCCGCAGTGCCGAACCGGCCACCTCCTTCTCCGTCGGTGCCGACGAAGTCGGTGTCGCAGAACTGGCAGATAGCGCGTGAGCGGTCTGCCTCCCGGCCGGTCCACAGGTTGCAGCGGGAAAAACGGCAGAAGACCGCCGGGCGGCCGGCGTGGCTGCCCTCTCCCTGCAGGGTGTAGAAAATCTCTTTGATCAGATAGGTCATGTTCAGGCGCTCTGGTACCGGACAGGGTCGGTGACGCCGGCTTCAGCGAAGCCCTTCAGGCGCAGCAGGCACGTGTCGCACTTGCCGCAGGCCTGGCCCTGGTCATCGGGGTCGTAGCAGGAGGACGTGAGGGAGTAGTCCACGCCCAGACGCAGGCCTTCGCGCACGATGTCGGCCTTCGACATGGCGATCAGGGGGGAGTGCAGCGTCATCCGGGAGGTGCCCTCCATGCCAGCCCGGGTCGCCAGGTTCGCCATGGTGGCAAAGGCGTCCATGTACTCGGGGCGGCAGTCGGGGTAGCCGCTGTAGTCCACGGCGGTGACTCCGGTGAAGATGTCGCTGGCGCCTACGGTTTCGGCGAAAGCCAGTGCGAACGACAGGAAGATCGTGTTGCGGGCCGGTACGTAGGTGATCGGCACCCCGCCGTCCTCGACGTCATCCAGCGACTCGTGCTTGGGAACCTCGATGTCGGCGGTCAGGGCAGAGCCACCGAAGACCCGCAGATCGATGTCGGCGATGACGTGCCGGGCCACCCCCTGGACCTCGGCAACGCGCTTGGCGGCTTCCAGTTCGATGCTGTGCCGCTGGCCGTAGCGGAAGCTGAGCGCATAGGGAGTGAACCCTTGGTCCTTGGCGATGGCCAGCACCGTGGTCGAGTCCAGGCCGCCGCTCAGCAACACGATCGCGGGACGGTCCATGCTGTCACTCCCCTATCCGAAGTCCAGTTGCCTCAGTCGAGGCAGAGGCAGCCTACCCCTCTAACTAGCGGCTACAGTAATCACAACAACAAGCGAGTTACCGGAACCCAGGGGTCTAGCCGCAGTGAACGAGTTGCCGATCGTGGTCACCTGCACGGACCGGAAAGCGTCCCCTCCCACGGCAGACCTGCAGGCTCGCACCCTGAAGGCGGCCGACCTGCCCCAGCGGGCCGAGGAGTGGGCGCACCGATTGCGCACCACACCGAGCAGGCGTACGGCGCTGGAGGACCTGTACCGGGGAGACCAGTGGAAACGCGCCCTCGCGCTCACCCACGCTGCATCCCAAGCAGGCTTCACCCCCCGCCTGTATGCAGCCTCCGCAGGCCTGGGCCTACGTCCAGTCTCCAGCCCCGCCCCCTCCTACGCCGCGACTTTCCTGACCCGGCACGTAGATTCCGTGGCTTCCTCCAGCGCCCAGAGCTCCCAGTGGTGGGATCATCTGCAGCGCTTGGACGGCACGCGCGACCTGCCCCAGGTCGCTGGCGCCGCCGGACGCGCCCTCGTTGTGCTGTCTGCGCCTTATGCCCAGGCCATGCACCACGACCTGCTCGCCCTCGCCGATACCGCCACCGACGTCGTCCTGATCGGTGGCGCCACCGACATCGAGGGCATACGGCGCGTGCCCGCCAACGCCGGCCTGCGCCACGCCCTGGGCGGCACCCTGACCAGCCTCAACGTGCGCATGGCCGCCTCCTGGCTCGAGCACTGCACACCCGGACGCCTCACCGACCCCCCCGCCCAGCTGCGCTGGGAGGACTGGGCTGGCCAGACTGCCCGGCCTGAGCGCTACGACCGCACACCGGTTACGGACGAGACCGTCATCGCCTTCATCGAAATGGCGAAGGTCACCTCTCCCGGCGCTTCCCGTACCGGCCTGCTGCGCCAGTTTCGAGACGAGGGGATGGCCTGCGAACAAAAGCGTTTCGCAGGCCTGTACGAATCAACGATTGGTCGCTGATGACTTCCACTGTGCTGAAACGCCGAGCCCTGCGGATCGAGCAGCACCCCACGATCCCGCTGTACGTGTTCACGCTGGCGGCAGAAGAGGTCCATCAGGTCGCCGATGTCGCCCGGATCTCTCGCGACGAGGCCGGCAAACTCATCGGCTACCAGCGCCCCGAGAAGAAGCAGCACGTACGTCAGATCCTGGAATACCTCGACAGCGACGAGGTCCTCTTCCCCAACGGCCTGATCATGGCGCTGCCCGCCAGTGTGCGCTTCAAATCGAGCCCCGGACCCAGCAGCAGCGACGGCCTGTGCACCTCTGGCACGTTGGAGATCACGCTGCCAGACTCCCCCGACGCCCCCCGGCCTGCCTGGATTGTCGACGGCCAGCAGCGCAGCCTCGCTCTGGCTCGCACCCGCAACACCCGCCTGGCCGTCACCATCGCCGGCTTCGTCGCCGAGGATCTCGAAACCCAGCGGGACCAGTTCCTGCGGGTGAACACGGTCTCCCCTCTGCCGACCAACCTGGTCACCGAGCTCCTCCCCGAGGTCGGCACCGCGCTGCCCACCAAGCTCTCCGCCCGTAAACTCCCCGCCGTCTTGGTCGAAGCCCTTAACCACGACAAGGACTCACCGTTTTGCGGACTGGTGCGCCGCCCCTCCACCACCGCCGAGCAAAAAGCCGACGCCGTCGTCACCGACAACAGCCTCACCACGGCCATCCAGGAGGCCCTCAACTCCCCGTCGGGAGCCTTCTTCCCCTACAAAAACCTCTCCAACAACACCGTGGACACCGCTACCATCCGCCAGATTCTCATCACCTACTGGACTGCGGTACGCGACACTTTCCCTGACGCCTGGGGCCTGCCGCCCACCCGAAGCCGCCTCATGCACGGCGTCGGCATCCGCTCCATGGGACGCCTGATGGACCGCGTGATGATGGCCATAGACCCCGCCTCCCCCCACGCACTGCAGCAGGCACGCGACGAACTCGCCCTGATCGCCCCGCACTGCTACTGGACCAAGGGGCGCTGGCCCGACCTGAACATCCCCTGGAACGAACTCCAGAACAATCCGCGCCACATCAGCACCCTGTCGAACTACCTCCTCCGTATCTATGTGCAGGAAAAGGCAAAAGCCGCGTGAAATTCTATTTCCCTGACAGCCAGGACCTGGTGAGCCCCACCTATGACTTCGTCAACGACGAGTACTCGCCTTACCGAGTCCGTCAGCGCGACGACGTCTACGCCCACCAGGCCGTGACGCCGATCCCGTATGACGGGATTCTTGTCAGCAAGGCTGTCGTCGACGGATCCATGAAGGGTGCAGGGAAATACTCCACTCCGCAACGCGAGCGGCTTTACCGCCTGGGTGTGCGGAACTTCTTCCGCCTTCCCGAAACCTGTTCCACCATCGGTGACTGTGGCGCCTTCAACTACATTGACGAAGAACGTCCTCCGTACGAGGTCGATGAAGTCATCGATTTTTACGGCCGCTGCGGATTCGACGCCGGCATCAGCATCGACCACATCATCTTCGGCTACATCCCTCAAGAATCTGATACAGAACCAGAACCGGCCTGGCTGGAACGCCAGCAGATCTCCCTGGAGCTCGCCGAGAAATTTCTCGCCGCGACCAAAAAGAACGACGCCCGCTTCGAACCTGTTGGCGCCGCCCAGGGATGGGGGCCGGACAGTTACGCCCACTCCGTCGCGCAACTGCAGAAAATGGGATACCGGCGTATCGCTCTCGGAGGCATGGTCCCTCTCAAGTCCCACGAGATCCTGGCCTGCCTGCGAGCCATCGACGAAGTACGCAACGACGACACAGAACTACACCTGCTCGGCATCAACCGCGTTGACAGCATGGAACAGTTCGCCCGCCACGGCGTGACCAGTTTCGACAGCACTTCCGTCTTCCGCCAGGCCTTCATGGACGACCGCAACAACTACCACACCGCCACCAGTGCCTACACCGCCATCAGAGTTCCCCAGGTCGACGGCAACCCCGCACTCAAACGCCTCATCCTCTCCGGAAGCGTCTCCCAGGCCGAGGCCATCACCGCAGAACGGGCCTGCCTGCGCGCCCTGCGGGAATTCGACCGCGAGGAAACCTCTCTTGAGGACGTCCTGACCGTACTCCAGGCGTACGAGTCCCTCGTGCTCGGCCCGAAGAAGAAGAGCTATCTCGCACTCTACGAGCGCACCCTCAGCGACGCGCCCTGGCGAGCCTGCCCCTGCGCCCTGTGCGAGAAGCACGGCATCGAGATCGCCATATTCCGCGGAAGCGAACGCAACAAGCGCCGCGGATTCCATAATCTGACCGTACTCGAAGCCAAGATGCGCTCCCTCACCTTCGGGTAACCTCACTTTTAGATTTTTTGATATGTCTGGAGAGGCAATGGCCGACCGTTACGAACTCAGGCTCCCGGCGCTTGAAGTGCGCCAGGGTGACAGAAGGATCTACTGCTTCGCCGTTGACGGCAAGAAACTCCACAGCTTCGCCGCCGTCTCCCGCGTCCGACGCGACGACGACAGCAATCTCCAGGGCTACCAGCGCCCCGAGGTCCTCAGCCACATTCGCGGCATCCGTCGCTACCTCGAGTCCGACAACGCCATGCTTCCCAACGCCCTGGTGCTGGCATTCGACGAGAACGTCCGCTTCGAGACCGGAGCGCGGCGCAAGGACGGAGTCGACTACTCCGTCCCCGGCGAACTGGTCATCCCCGTCGACGAATCCCTTCCCGACGAGGACAAGCCCGCCCTGATCGTCGACGGCCAGCAGCGCAGCGCAGCCATCCGCGACGCCGATCTGGTCGAATTCCCCGTCGCCGCCGTCGGGTTCATCGCCGACAACCACGACGACCAGCGCTCCCAGTTCATCCTGGTCAACTCCACCAAGCCGCTGCCCAAGGGCCTCATCCACGAGCTCCTTCCGGAAACCAGTGGCCACCTTCCGCCCGCCTACGCCCGCAAGCGCCTGCCCGCCCAGTTGATGACCCGCCTCAACACCGACAACGGTCCCTTCTACGGCCGCATCGCCAGCCCGACCTCACCAGACGGCAACATCAAAGACACGGCCGTCCTGCGCATGCTGGAGCACAGCCTCTTCGAGGGCGCCCTCTACCAGTACCGCAACCCCGAAGACGGCTCCGGCGACGTCGACCGCATGGTGAAGCACCTGCGCGCCTTCTGGACCATGGTCAAGGACACCTTCAGTGACGCCTGGAAACTGCCGCCCCGCCAGTCCCGCCTCACCCACGGTGCCGGCATCCAGGCCATGGGCTTCGTCATGGACAGCCTCACCGACGGCATGCAAGCCGAAGAGGTCGACTGCGACGCCGTACGCAACGCTGTTCTGGGCCTGATGCCGGTCACCGCCTGGACCTCGGGCATGTGGCGCTTCCCCGACGGCGAACAGCGCCGCTGGAACGGCCTGCAGAACACTCCCAGCGACATCCGCCTCCTGACCGACCTGCTCGTCCGCGCCGTACACAACTGACCTGACGTTCGCGGTGCCCGACTCAGGGGCATCTCGAAGGACGGCAATTCGCCCGCTACCGGTATCCGGTGGCGGGCGAATCCGTTTTCCGGGCTGCAGCGGCCCACTGCTCCTGCGGCGCTGCCGCCGGCTCTCCACCGTCGTATAACAGCCGATGAAGATGCCGATTGAACCTGGTGAGTGTCGGCCCGGGCTGTCGGCGGGACCGAGGCCCTGGTTGCTGGTGTTGATGAACCTGCAGCAAGATCTGGTAGCGATCGTCAACTCGATGACGGGCAGTTGGGTCACTCGAACGTAGCTGCCGACAGGTTGACGCCTCGTCCTGCCTCGCTTGTATCTATCCGTACGACGGGTGTTGCGCTGCCCCGTCTTCTGCTGGTCCCGCTGGCTGGGGCAGGTCAGGTCTCCTCCTCGGCCCGGAGTCTCTGCGGTGTCACGGCATCGCAGGCGTCGCAGTGTTCCCGCAGCGTCAGTTGCTGATCGCTTGCGCTCGGCATTGACCGGACTAACCGTATGGGTTATGAAATTAAATGATCATCTTTATTGTGATCTCATTCCCGACGTCCCGGCGGGGCGGCGTGGAAGGGTGGCGGCAGGGCGGCGCCGGATGGAGTGGTGGCAGGCGGCCCGGGTTGTGGCTTCGGTGCGGTGACCCGGCGTCGACGCGTCGCGATCGCCCAAGTTGGTCTACCCGGCGGGGGCGTTGTCAGTGGTGCGGTTTACGCTTCAGCCGGCTGGATGTGAGCATCTTGTGAAGGAAGTGCGATGTCGGGGCTGAGGGTGGGGGATTTCGTCCGGTTCGCCGGTTCGCCGGGGGTGGGGCGTGTGGGGGTGCTTGAAGGAGACAGTGTCCAGGTCGACTTCTTTGAGTCGATAGCGGAACCTGTAGCACTGCAGCAGCGGATCGCTGCACGGTCGTGCACGCCGGTGGCTCTCCCGGAGGAGACCCGGGTCTACCGGCGCGATCCCAGCACGGGCGTGTGGATCGTGGGACGGGTGCGGGGCAGCGACCCGGGCGTGTACTACGTACAGTTCCCCAATCATCCGGACGTGCACTTGCCCGTCAAGGCGGCCGAGTTGCACGTGCGCTGGGACGAACCGGTACGCAATCCAGTGGCCACCCTCGGAGCCGGTGGAAACGAGTCCGGCTACTTCCACGACGCCCGCCTGCCGATGCTGCACAGCCTCATCGCCCAGCGCAGTGCCAGCGGCAGCATTCCTGCACTGCTCTCCGCCGCCGTGGAGATCTACCCCCACCAAGTGCAGGCCGCCCTGACGGTCCTCTCCGACCCGGTGCAGCGCTACTTGTTGGCCGATGAGGTGGGACTCGGAAAGACCGTCCAGGCCGGCTACGTCATGCGGCAGACCCTCATCGACAACCCCCACGCCAGGATCGTCGTTGTTGCGCCCCAACCTCTGGTGAGGCAGTGGCGCAGCGAGATGCTGGAGAAGTTCTTCATCGACGACTTCCCCGATGCACACATCACCTTCACCGCCCACGAGACCCCCCGTAAGTGGGAGACCTACCGAGGTGCCGACCTGCTCATCGTGGATGAGGCGCATCTCCTCGTCCACGGCATCACCGAGCCCACGCAATCGCCCTACCAGGAACTGTGCGGCATCGCACACTCGGCCGTTCGACTGCTGCTGCTGTCGGCCACTCCAGTGACCTCTCACTACGTCACCCACCTCGGCCTCCTGCATCTGCTGGACAAGGACCTGTACCGGTGGGACGACCGTGCCGCGTTCGGGGAGCGCTACCGGCGGCGCAAGGACCTGGCCGATGGGGTGTTCCAACTGGACGCCTACTTCCCCGCACTGCTGCCGATGACCATCGAGAGCCTGCGAGACCTCCTGCCGCCTGATGCACGCTTCGAAGACCTGGCCGCCGGAGTACTGGACCTGCTCACCGAGGACGCTGATCTGGCGGACGAGGATCAGGCTCCCGAACTGGGGCTGCGCGTGGAGAGCCTGAGAGCTCATCTCAGCGAGACCTACCGTCTGCACCGCAGGGTCATCCGCCACCGTCGTGCCTCCGTGCTCCAAGAGGACGAGGAGACGGACCTGGTGCCCTACGAGGTCAGGGGCCGCACCCGCCCGCGACTGCTCGCGGTGGACCGGGACGAACACCACCTGGGCCAGGAGTTGTTGCTCGAGTGGCGCACGCTTGCTGCCGACCACCTGATGGACACGGAAGCAGACGACCACCAGTACACGGCGTTCGCCATGGCACTGGCGGTGCTGGCCTCTCGGGCCGGGGGCCCGGCTCAGGACCTGCTGTGCGCACTGCGCTGGCGCACTCACCTCGATGAGCACGCCGCTGACCGCGCCGGACTCACCGAACAAGAACGACACCTGCTCAGGGCGCCAATCGCCCTACCGGGCGAAGGCGGCCTGCTGGAGACCTACAGCAACCAGTGCGCCGACTCCTTTGATGCCTCCGCCTGCACCTCCCTTGCCCAGGTGCTGGCACCGGTGATGCGTCCTGGGACGAAGGTGGTGATCTTCTGCGGTCCGGGTTCCATGGCCGCACAGTTGGCGGCCGCCCTCACCGCCGCCCACGCGGCGAGTGCAATGGTGGGCCTGCACACGACAAAAGCTGGCGCGGACGCCTGCGAACGTGCGGTGCAGGCATGGCGTGCCTCGCAGGATGCGGGAATGTGCCAGGTCCTCGTCGCCGACACCTCGGCCGAGGACGGACTGAACCTGCAGGTGGCCGACACGCTGGTGCACATGCGGCTGCCGTGGTCCCCCAATCGCCTCGAGCAGCGGATCGGACGGGTGGACCGCTACCGGGGAGTGGAATCGCTGCGGCAAAATCGGCCGGCGCAGCAATTCCGCATCGGTGACCGCGAGGGCAATGAGATGTTCTGCGGCGCCTGGGCCGGCCTCCTCCACGAGGGGTACGACCTGTTCACCGCATCGGTGTCAACTCTCCAGGACATCATCGCCGAAGGACTGGCCCGAGTGTGGCGGCAGGCGCTGACCGACGGCCCCGCAGGACTTACGGCCCTGGCACCTACCCTGCGCGAGGACCTCCGCCAGGCCAAACGGGACATCGACACCATGGACATGCTGGAGTCCAGCCACGAGACGTCGGAGCAGGCACGTCAGACCACGGGCGCACTCGACCGCCTGGAACAGGATTGGCGCACGCTGCGCAAGAACCTGGTGCACTACGCAGACGACAGCAGTGGCGGCCTGCGCTTCCGGCATGACGTACGCGCCGTCGCCGGTCACCAGCGTGACCTCTTCGATATCGCCTCCTCGCGCCCCCTGCTCGACCCCCAGCGTCGCAAGGCGGCCACCGAAAGCATTCACCCCCATATGTCCCAGGGTGTGTTCAACCGCTCCACAGCCTTGCGAGCACCAGGGACTCGGCTCTTTCGCTCGGGCAACCCCTTCGTCGACATGCTGGCGGGCATCGTCTTCACCGACGAACGCGGACAGGCCACGGCCTTCCGGCGCTTTGACCCGGCCTGCCGAGGCGCGGACGAGGCGTACTTCGGCTTCGAGTACCTCGTCGAGGCCGACATCAACTCCGCCCTTCAGCACCTCGCGGACGTACCGGAAGCGAGGCGGGCACTGCGGCGCCAGGCCGACCGCCTGCTCGCGCCATTCACCCGCAAGGTCTGGGTGCCAGCCGGACATCGAACAGCTCTCACCAATCCCGAGGCGTGCGCTTGGCTGGACGCCCCCTACGGTCGGCAGGGCGACCAGAACTACAACTTCACCAACCATCAGCAGTTGATCACCGTGTTCGGAGGCGGGCAGGACTACAGGCGGACGGCCGAAGCAGCTGAGGAGGTGGCTCGCGCCCACCTCGCTCAGGCAACCGATTTGGTCAGCAAGTGCGTTACGGCCCAGGACCAGGCACGACAGCAACTTGCCGTGGCGAGTGCGCAGGCGCAGGCGCGACGTGCGGCCGGGCATCTGCTGGGCGACACCGAGAGCTACCTGCTGGACGTGGCCGTGGCGCGGGATCTGACGGAAGGCCTGAGCCGTCCCTCGGTGCGCGTGGTGGCCGCCACCTGCATCGTGCGCGGTGGATACCGGACGGTGAACCACCATGGGTGATCTGTGGGCGCACGCTCAGGAGTTGTTCTCGGCATGGCCCGAGGTGCCCGCGACGACCGCGTCGGGGACGCTGCGGCGGCTGAAGGACGCCTTGACCGACCGGGCGGCCAAGCGGAGCGACGCGGTCGACTGGCGCGACATCGCGGCCCTGACCCGTCAAGTCCTGCTGGAGGCCGCGGTCAGGGGTAACCATGCCGGCCTAGAGGTGCCGTTGGATGCGGCCCTGCCCAGCCGCGAGCAGTGGGAACAGATGGCGTGCAGGACGCTGCCCACCGGACGTGGACTGCGTGTCTTTGCCCTGGAATGGCATCCGCGCGCCCTGACACCCCACGCACAGCAGAGCGCACGGGAGGACTTGCAGCAGATTTACCTGGGAGAAGACTCACTGCACCGGCGCCACCTCGAATCCCAGCCGGCCGATCCCTATTGGACCGAGGCCCTCGGTTACCAGGAGTACGTCTCCGTCGGACAGCAGCAGGCCGCACGGGCCGTCGCACTGGCTCCCGCGGGCAGCACCACGATCGTGTGCCTGCCCACAGGCCATGGCAAGACCGCCGTGGCCCAGGCTGCAGCGCTGCTGGCAGGAGCCCGCGGGGGAGTGTCTGTCGTGGTCGTGCCCACCGTCGTTCTCGCACTGGACATGGAGGCCAGGACGCAAGCTGCCCTTGCTCGGCAGGGTAGGCAGAGCCCGACCGGCCGCTATGCCTACACCGGCGGCATGCCGCACGAAGTCAAGCGACAGATCTGCGAGGACGTGCGGACTGGTCGCCAGCGCGTGCTATTCACATCTCCCGAGGCCGTGGTGACGGCGCTGAAGAAGCCTCTGGAGGACGCCGCCGAAGCCGGACTGCTGCAGTACTTCGTCATCGACGAGGCGCACCTGGTCGAGCAGTGGGGCACCGGCTTTCGGCCCGAGTTCCAGACCATGGCCAGCCACCGGCGTACCTGGCTGCGCAAGGCCCCACCAAACCAGGCGCCGGTGACGGTGGCGATGAGTGCCACTCTCACCCACCAGCAGGTCAGCCTGTTGGAGCAATTGTTTGCCGAAGAGGGGCAGGCCGAGGTGATATGGGCTTCCCAACTGCGCCACGAGCCCAGCTATTACGTCGACACCTGTCCCGACGACCAGAGCCGTAACCAAGCCGTCATCGACGCGGTCGCCATGCTGCCTCGGCCGCTGGCGCTCTACACCACCCGGGTCAAAGACGCCGTCGACTGGGCCGAACGGCTGCGCCAGGCCGGTTTTCGCCGTGTCACCCAGGTCACCGGAAAATCTACCGACGAACAGCGGCGGCAGGCTCTTGAGGGCTGGGCGGGATCGACCGCGGCCGGGCCTGCAACCACGCGCTTCGACGTGGTCGTGGGCACCTCGGCCTTCGGCCTGGGAGTCGACCTCGCCGACGTGCGTACCGTGGTTCACGCCTGCCTTCCGGAGACCACGGACCGCTACTACCAAGAGGTCGGCCGCGCCGGACGTGACGGCAACCCCTGCATTGCCTACATGGCCACCGCCCCTGGGGACGAGGAACTGGCCGAAAGCATCAACCGCAGCCCGCAATTGACCGCCGAGCGTGCCTGGTCCCGGTGGCGGGCTATGTGGGTGGGGCGCACCTCCACCGGTAACGGCGCCCACCGACTCAGCCTCGAAGCCCTGCCGGCCGACATGCCCGAAGGGTTCGGCCGCCACCGCAGTTGGAACGAACGCATCCTCAACTTTATGGTCAGAGCGGGGCTCATCAAGGTGAGTATCCCCGAGCCCCCCCAGCGCGCCACGCAGGAGGCCGACACGGCTTGGCAAGAACGCCTCGATGCGTTTTATGCGTCGCTGGGCAAAGAGTTCGACGTCTTCCTCGTGGACGGGCAGACCAACGACCGTGTCTACTTCTTGCAGCGCTTCAACGACGTCCGTCGGCTGATCATCAACGACCAGCGTGACGCCGCCGGCCGCCTGCGAAAGATCCTTCGCAGCGACCGCTGCTGGGGCGAAGCACTGGCCGACCACTATCGCGTGCCCTACCGCAAAGGCGTCCTGACGACGGGCGTCACCTGCCGTGGATGCCCGCCCTGCCGAAAGCAGGGCCCGCCCCGGACCGCACCGGAGGGCTACTACCGACTCGCGGTCGAGCCCTGGCCCGCCGTGCCATCGTGGCCGAACCGGCACGAGGACCCTCTGAAGCGGTTCCGCGCAGACCTGCCGTGCCTGTCCCTGTACTGGGAAACCGAGCAGGAGTTCACCGACCTGGTGCCCGAACTGCTCGAGCGCCTGGCTGTGCGGGGGATGTCGGTCCTCGGCGGTCCGGGACTCGCCCGCCTTGCCACCCGGCGAATGCAGCGCGACGTGCGGCCCCGCCCTCTGGTCGTCGACAGGGACGAGGACCTCCTGGGCCGCTACACCAACCCGATGGTCTGGCTGCTGGACCCTTCCGCCTCCCACATGGGAGAGGAACTGGCGATGCGATTTGATTCTCAGGATGTAACGTACCTGCTGCATCCACGGTCTTTGGCGCATCCGGATCGCCCCGACACCCCACTTGTTGCAATCCACCGCGCCCACTTGTGGGTACGTACTGCCTTGGAGTCGTTCTAGTGGCCCTGTTGCTCGCGGAATCCTCAATACCACCGTTTATGTGGGCCGTCGTTCGTCTCCTTGCCGCAGAAAAAAAGCCGGTGCCGGTCGATCGCGCACGGGCTCTTCTTGCTCCCCCGTCCCTGACCGAGGGCAAGGAGAACAAGACCTTCGACCAAGCCGTGCGCAGCCTGCGCGAGGTGCAGTTGGTCGTCGTCGACGAAGGCCACCTCTCGCTGACCGGATACGCCAGCGACCTCGACGGCACGGACTTTTCGTCCTTCAGCAGCGCCCTGCGCGAGGCCGTGTTGGCCGGTGAACTCAATGTCGGACTCGCCGACGACGCCGGACAGACCGGTTCGCGCGACCTCACCCGCATCCTCGTGTGGTTCCTCTCCTGCGATCCTCTCGACGGGCCGGCCACCTGGGACATCGTCCAACGCGAGCAGTCCATCGACCTCAATCCGGATGCGGGTACGGCGTCGCGAAACGACACGCGCTGGAACCGTTTTGTGCATTGGGCGCCGGCCCTCGGTATGGCCGCGGCGCCTTTGCTGCCCAGCAGCGGAGTGGGCCCCCTGCTGCCAGACTGCACAGAGGCCGTCAAGCAGACGGTGCAAAGGCTGTGGACTGCCGGGGAACGAGTCAACGCCGTCGACGTCGCCCGAACCCTGCGCACGGCTTTGCCGGTCCTGCCGGGCGGGGACTACGCCAATGCCATGGGCATCCCCGACCCGGGCGGGCAGTCAGCAGGGCCGGCCTTGTCCTACGCCCTGCTGCGCGGCGAAGACGAGGGCTGGCTCATCCTGCAGCAGGACGCTGACGCTCAGCGCGTCTTGACCCTTCATGACCCCGACCGTCCGTCGCACTACGTGTCCGACATTGTCATCTCGGAGGACCAGCATGGCTGACTTCCGTGGCTTCCTGTGCTGGACGCCCGAAACCGCTGCCGCGACGATCAACACCGAGGCGGTCAGCCCCTCGCGTGCGGTCTTCTTGGCCACGCACGCGCCGCTGCGTATCCGCAGGGCTGGCCTGGACGGACGTGCCCTCGTCTCCGATGGCCCCCTCATCGACGAGAACACCGTCCTGAAGGACTTCCTGTCGCTGCAGTCCGACACCGGCGCGCTCCTGTTGCCGATCGTCGGCGACTCCGGAACGGGAAAGTCGCACCTGGTGCGCTGGGTGCGCGAAAACCTTCCCTCCTCGGACAAGCACAAAGTCATCTATCTGGAAAAGGCCAAGACCAGCCTGCGGGCGGTGATCGATGCTCTGCTTGCCGACGCGGACAGCGGCGAACTGGCGCAATTGCGCTCCGACATCCACCGATTCACCGACGGCATAGACGCGGCCACGCTGAGCAGGCGTCTGGTCAACGCCCTCAGCGAGTCCCTGGCCGCCACCACGGCTCGGGACGTACCGCAGCACGCTCGCCCGCTCGCCGGTCCCCGGGGCCTGACGGTCGTCCTGCAAGACCCTCACGTCAGCGCATTCATGCTCGGCCAGGGCAAGTTCCTTACCCGGCTCGCGGAACAACTGCTCAAGGACCGCTCAGATGGTGAGCCGGACCGCCCGATGGCGTTCACCATGCAGGATCTCCCCACCGACCTGCTGGACCTCCACCGCGCCGCCCAGATCACGATCAAGCTGATCAACGTGATCTCGGGCAACACGCAACTACAGCAGGCCGCCGTCGACCTGCTGAACCATCATCTGGAAGCGGCCGTCAAGCGGGTGGCGAGCCTGGGAGCAGGCCGCCTGCAGGACGCCATGCTTCAGGTGCGACGCGAGTACGCCCGCAAGGGCAAAGAGATCATCCTGCTCATCGAGGACTTCGCTCTGATCCAAGGCGTGCAGAAAGATCTCCTTGATGCGGTCATCGAGGCCGCCAACCGATACGGCAGCACCACCTTGGCCCCGATCCGCACCCTCATGGCGGTCACCACGGGCTATTTCAGCGACCTCCCGGAGACCGCACTCACCCGCGTGCGGGCCACCGCCGGCTACGTCTACAACCTCAACGTCCCCTTCACCAATGACGACCAGGGCGAAGCCGAGATCACCTCGTTCGTCGGACGGTATCTCAACGCCGCCCGGGTAGGGCGAGACGCCCTGGAGAACGAGCGGCAGGTGCGCAATCCCTGTGAGACCTGCGACCTGGTCTCCCAATGCCATGAGCAGTTCGGGGCCACCTCCGAAGGCTTCGGTCTGTATCCGTTCAACTCCTCCGCCCTGGTCCGCGCCATCCACGCGACGGCTCCGCGCAGCGACCCTTACGCATTTGTCCCGCGTACGGTGCTGGGCAGCGTGATCCGTCCCGTCCTGGTCGAGCACGCCGGTGCACTCAAGGAAGGCACCTTCCCCGACGCCCGTTTCCGCACGCAGTTCCCCACCGCGGACATCGACGAGCCGCTGTCCACCGACGTACAGGAAGTGGTAGAGGCAGAGGACCATCTGGACGCCGACCGTCGAAAGATCGTCCTGGAGTTTTGGGGCGGAGCTCCCGACCAGGCCAACGCTCTGTCGCCCGCGGTCACAGAAGCCTTCGCCCTGGAAGCCCGTTCCTTCTCCGGGGCCAGCGCTGCTCCCAAGCAGCCGATCAAAGCCCAGTCGGCAAAGCGGGAAAAGAAGCAGACCGAGACGGAATCCACCACTGCAAAGTTCCCTCCTTCTCTCCAGGCCAAGCTCAATGCCGTGGAGGACTGGCTAACCCGCGAACAAGTACTGCCGCAGGCCGTGGCCGGCGACCTGCGCACGATCATCGCCACGGCCGTCGCTCAACGCTATCGCTGGGTCAATCCGCTGATGCGGGAACAGAACCAGACGACGATCCGCGCAGCATGGCCGTCCAATGCCCGTGTGGTCTCTCTCGAAGGCGCAACAGAAAACATTCAGGGCGCGGACACGGCCCCGATCCGGTTCAAGCGGACGGCACGCAACAGCCGTTATCTACGCAGCGTGCTGCTGCTGAAGAACGGCCAGCCCGCCCAGCGGGCCGAACACGTGCGACGACTGAGCACCGAGTCCGACCGCTACACGGCGTCGCTGACCACCGCTTTGCAAAAAAGTCTGCAGATCACCGATGGCGACTTGGTTCTCGGGCTGCGGGCAGCCCTGATCGGCGCCGCTTTGGCTGGGCAGGCGTGGCCCGGCATGGACGAGGCCGACCTGCTGGCAGCCGCCTTCGCCGACGGCCGCTCCTGGGCGCGCGAGGACACGGCATCGCGCGACGAAGCGTGGAGCCGGGCACTGGAGAGCCACCTTCAACACAGGACACCCCTCGTCGAACGGTTGCGGGACGCCCTGGGCGTGGCGCAGGGCGAGGGCAAGCCCCGACTGATCGACGCAGCTCGGGCGCTGCCGCTGCTGCGCCAAGCGACAGCGCAGTGGGACTGGCAGGTGACGGGCTCGGACATACCGGAGTGGGTGAAGAAGGCTGTCAAGAACTTCGCCAACTGGACCGACATCGTGAAGGCGCAGAATGCTTCGCTGCGCCGCCAACTGGACGGCATACGCAGCCACCATCCACGGGGCACGACCGGAGCGCAGGTCCTGGCCGCCGTGCGCGACGCGCTTCTTGCGGCCGAGAACGCCAGCATCCCGATTTCGCTGGCCACACGGACGGGTATCACCAGCCTTCTGGCGCAGGCGCAGGACATCGACTGGAAGATGCTGAACCAACTCGAGGACGATCTCCTGCGCGCGGAGGACGTCGAAGCCTCCGATGCGGCCCGTATCACGGCGGCCGTGCGGGACCGAGGGGTGACCACCCAGGTGATCGGCGCCTTGCTGCAGGCCAGCGACGCATGGCTGACCACTGCTTTGGAACACGCTGCGTCCCGCACCAACTCCCATGGCGATGAAGCAGCCAGGGGGGTCCAGGAACTTTTGATCGAATGGCAGTCGCTGAGCGCACCGGAGGAGGATCGATGAGCGCGCCCCTGTCCGTAGTGCAAAAGGCCGAGCGCTTGCAGGCGGAGGCCCGCCGACTCAATGAGGGAGAGAAGGGGGAGGAGGAGGCGAGGCGCATCAGCCAACGCATTGGTGGCCTGCACAACGAGTTGATGGCCCTGCAGCGCAGCCTGCGCATCGCTCGCGCCCTGATGGCCCAGCCGGCGGCCGGCGACATCGACCTCTCCGGGCTCGATACAGGCCTGGCAGCCTTCACTCGTCAGTGCGAGGGCGGACTGCCTCCCAACCCCGCCTTCACCAGGGCTTCGACAGCGGTGCACAAGGTCGCCGACCGCATCGTCCAGGACAGCCAGGAGGCGTGGCGGCAGTGGACACAAGCCCAACTGGCGGCCGTGCAGATGGCGCGGCAGGCAATGCTCTCCTTGCAGGACCAGGCGCGGGCCAAAACCCTGCACCAAGACCTCACCAAGACGGCTCGCGCCGACGTCGACGCAGCCGTGATCACGCTGTTCGCCCATGCCCACGCCGAACTGGTTGAACTCCTCGAGACTGCGCCAGCGCCGCCAGAAGGACTGCAGAGACTCCTGGACCGCCTTGCCTCCGGCACCGCCCTGCTCCTCAGCGACATCACGGACGAGGAGATCGCACTGCTGCGTCGTGTCGATCTCGACGCCGACCTGGAAGTCCGCAGGAGGCGCACGTGATCACACCGTCCCTTGCACGTTTTTACAACCACGTCCTCAACACGCTCGAGAACCGCGAGTTGCCCCTGGTGTCCTGGGGCATCACCGACGGCGTCCTGACCGAGAGCGAAGTCCTCGAGGCCATCGAACTCTGCCTGTCCGACGCCCCGCAGGAGGCTGCAGGCATCTCGAGCGAAGACCTGCTGTATGAATTTCGCGACCGTGCCTGGTTGTTCAAGGTGCCCGACACCTCGCCCCCGCAATATCGCACGCGGCTGGCCGAAACCGTCCGTCTGGCGGCACAGTTGCGGCAACTCTTCCCCTGGCAGGTCCGCGACGAGGCAACGCCGTGGTGGCAGAGCAGCAAACGACTCGTCGCCGACTACCGCCTGCACACCGCGCCCCGCCGCTACCCCCAGCGCAACATCCCCGCAGGCGCCGCGCTGAAAGAACTCGCCGACTTGCCAGGGTGGGGCCGCCTCCAGCACCTCGTGGCACAGGCGCAGATCGGCTCCCGTGACCTTGCCCGCTTCCAGATCGATGCCGCTGCCGCGGTGACCCAGGCCCTGAAGCGCCCACACTCCAGCGGTGTCATCGTGGGCGCCGGCACCGGCAGCGGCAAGACGCTCTCCTTCTACCTGCCGGCGTTTGCCGCCATGGCCGAACGCGCCCGCCCGAACAGCTTCCGACTGCACACCCTGGCGCTGTATCCGCGCAAGGAACTGCTGCGCGACCAGCTACGGGAGGCGGTGAGCACCGCCCGCGCCCTGGAGCCCACCCTGCACAACGGCGACCGCAGGCCGCTTCGCCTGGGAGCCCTCTACGGAGACACGCCCTACCACTCCCAGGACACGCGCCTCGAGCCCGGCGCCAACGGCCGCACTGCCTGGAAACGGACCCAGCAAGGCGCCATCTGCCCTTACCTGACATGCCCGCGATGCGAACGCGGTGAACTTCTGTGGCATGACTCCGACCGCCGCCACAACAAAGAACGCCTGACATGTCTTAGCCCCACCTGCCAGAACGTCATCGAGGAGGGCCGCCTGGCCCTCACCCGCCAATCCCAGCGCGAGCAGCCACCGGATCTGCTGTTCACGACGACAGAGATGCTCAACCTCTACAGCGCTGCAGGAGGCATCGGCCGACTGCTGGGCTGGCAGGCCGGCGCGGTGCCCTCGCTGGTCCTGCTCGACGAGGTGCACACCTACGCCGGGCTTCACGGGGCACAGACGGCCCTGCTGCTGCGCCGATGGCAGCAGGCCGTCGGTAAACCGGTCACCTTCGTCGGACTGAGCGCCACGCTGCGTGACGCCAGCACGTTTTTCGCCCGCCTGGTGGGTCTGCGCGACAACAAGGTTGAGTACATCCAGCCCGCCGACGACAGCATGGACGAGGAGGGCCGCGAATACGCCCTCGCACTGCGCGGCGATCCCATCGCTGGCAGCAGCCTGCTGTCCACCTCCATCCAAACGGCCATGCTCTTCGGGCGCATGCTCGACCCTGAGGAAAACGCCGCCCTGTACGGGTCCACCGGATTCCTCTTCACCGACGACCTGGACGTCACCAACCGCTTCTACGACGACCTGCGCGATGCCGAGGGAAAACAAGACCGCTACGGCAGGCCAAGTGGCCGCCAACCCGCCCTCGCCGCCCTCCGCGCTCCGGCCAACCCCCAGCACCGCGCCCGCTACCGCGACGGCCAGTCATGGGACCTCATGGAGAAGATCGGTCATGTGCTCGCCCCCGGTACGGGCAGTCACGCCCTGCGCGTGGCACGCACGTCATCGCAGGACGTCGGAGTCGATCTGCACGCCGACCTGACGGTGGCGACCGCCTCCCTCGAAGTCGGCTTCAACGACCCGCGCGTCGGACTGGTGCTCCAGCACAAGGCACCCCACGACGCAGCGGCCTTCATCCAGCGACGCGGCCGCGCCGGCCGTCAGCGCGCCATGCGCCCGATCACGGTCATCACTCTGTCCGACTACGGCCGCGACCGGCTCGCCTACCAGGCGTACGAGACACTGTTCCAGCCGGAAGTGGCCGCACGCCATCTTCCGGTCAACAACCGCTTCGTGATCAAGATTCAGGGGGCGCAGTCACTCCTTGACTGGGCCGGGCGAAAACTACGCTCCCGCCAAATCTGGAACGATCCCAGGCAACTACTGACTGCACCACGAAACGGCGGCAGCAAAAAGCAGGACGACGACGCCCGCGAGAAGTTGGTGCTCCTGCTGGAGAGTCTGCTGATCAATGCCACCCTTCAAGACGATCTGGCACGTCACCTCAAAGCGGCCCTGCAGTTGAGCGCCGATGAGGTACAGGCCCTGCTGTGGGAGGAGCCACGGTCGCTGCTGCTCAGCGTCGTACCCACCGCCACTCGCCGTCTGAAGAGCAACTGGCAGACCCTGCAGCACAAGGATCCTGGCGCCGAACCCGGGACCATGCTGCCGGAGTTCGTGACCCGCGCCCTGTTCGACCCACTCAATGTGCCCGAGGTCGCACTGACCCTGCCCTTCGCCGCGCGCCGGGCCGCCGGAGGCACAGAGCAGGAGAGCACCGACGAACTTCTGCCGATCGCCAGGGCCCTTAGAGAGGCCGTACCTGGCCGGGTCAGTCGCCGTTACGGCTACCAACGGGACGACCACCGAACGTGGCTGCCCATCCCCCCGCTCGGCCAGGACACCCTGGAACTCGACGAAACCCTCGCCCCGGAACCGACGCCTGAAGGACGATGGTTCCCCCCGGGATACGACCAGGCGGGTCTGGTCGTACTGCGCCCGCATCGCCTGCACCTCAGCCAGCCGCCCCGACCGGTCGCCGACCGCTCACAAGGCTTTCCGCTGTGGGGCTCACAGATCGTTGTCGACACCAACACCTCACCTCTTGCCGGGGACGTTCCCCGTCCTTCGTCGTGGCAGGACCGCATCACTGCCGTCGGCTTCTCTCTGCACGCGGCAGGCAACCCCGTCGAAGTACGCCGGATGACCGCCGGAGCACGCTTCGAGGTGAGCTACGACTCGGGCACCACAGACGCCCGAACCGTGCACTACACCTGCAACGGAGAACCCGCCGCCCTCGGATTCCGGCTCAGCGTGGATGCCGCTTCCTTCACTCTTGCCCCGCTGGACACCACCCGCCCCGAGATCGCCCGCTACCTCGCCTCACCTCCATGGCGGACCCTGGCCTTCTTCCAGGCTGTGAGCGACGATCTTGCACTGGCAGAGGTGACCAACCAGTTCCAGCGCGGCTGGCTTGCCCTGGTCTACCTGACGTCGTTCTCCCTGCGAGGCATAAGCAACGACACCCCCGATCCGTCATCAATCCGCGCCGCACTAGCAGACGGCAGTTGGCGCCAGGACCTTGCGGAAATCCTCAGCGTCCTCTATCGCGACGAGTCCACCGGCCAGCCCGCCCACACCAACGAACGACTCATCGCCACCCTCACCGAACTGAGCGCCCTGCCCACCGTCGTGGACGCCCTGGACCGGGCCGGACGCCTCCTGGTGGCATCGGACGTCGCCGCCCGTACCACCGACCTGGCACGCCGCGCCTACACCGACACCGTGGCCGCCGCCGTCCTCGCTGCAGCACTGCGGGCCTGCCCGGACGCACAGGACGGCGATCTGATCGTCGACGTCGTTGCTGCGTCTGAGCACGGCCATCCGGCCACCGTGTGGCTGAGCGAGACCTCCATCGGTGGCCTGGGCGTGATCGAACAACTCTCCCGCTACTACGCCGAAGACCCGCGCCGCTTCTGGCGCCTGGTCGAGACAGCCCTGACGCCCAACGATTACGAATACGTTGACACCACTCTCACCCGACTCCTGCGCCACGTGACCACAGCACCCACCGGCGCAGCAGCACAGGCGATGGCAGGTCTGCGGGCCCGCACCTCTGCAGCCGATTCCCGCCAAGCACTCACCGACCTGCGCTCAGCATGGAGCACCCTCGACGGACCGCCACGCCACAGCGCTGTGGCTGCCCTGTCCACGCGACTGCTCCGCCCGGGCAGCAGCCCCACCACTGATGCCAGCGCACTGGCCTTGGTCGACGCCTGGCAGGCCCTCGAACACAGTCTTGGCGTGGAAGTCGATGCCCGCGTCATCGCCTACGCGGTCGGCTCCGGACGCCTGCCCACCGGCCCCGGCCCGCGCCTGTCCGCCGATCAGGCATTCAGTCTGCTCTGGCCGCGGGGTCGGGACGCCCGGATTCACCACCTTCAGCACTACCAGCCTTATCTCGACCGCCCACCCGTCCTGGATCGTCTTCTGGCTGCCGCAGCACACGACGAGCAACTGCCGCGTATCGACGTCACCGAAGAAGGCTGGGAAGAGCGCTACAAAGCCGCCATAACCCGGCACGCCGCTGTGGAGTTGACCGCCGACACGAATGCTGCGACGGCCCTGTCCGACGCCATCGTCCGCGTGCCCGTACTGACCGTGGACTGGGACGTGCTACGCCTGTACGGAGAAATGCAAGGAATGCGACGCGACGGCCAGCACTGGCGTGTTCGAGTGGATATTAGGGAGGCCACTCAGTGAGCGGCCTCGAGCGCCCCGTTCGCACCGGCGGACATACCGGCGTACACGCCGACGCCATCTTGGCCATGGCCCTCGTCGGAGAACTCACCTCCCCCGGGCCGGTGATGTGGCTGGTTTCACCTTGGATCAGCGATGTGAAGATCCTCGACAACAGCCAGGGAACATACGACGACTTGTTCGACGACAATCCCCCCAGTAGTTGCTCGTTGGCCGACTTGCTGGCCAGGATCACGGCGTCCGGCACTTCCCTGACCGTGGTCACCCGCCCCGACACGCACAACGCCCAATTTCTCGGACGGCTGCAGCGCTTGACCTCTCGCCACGCCGTGCGCATCGTCCAGAGTCCTGCTGTGCACGAAAAGACCATTTGCGGACGAGACTGGATGCTCACCGGGTCCATGAACTTCACAGTGCGCGGCCTGCTGGAGAACGACGAGGCGGTGAGCTACAAGGTGGGCGGAAGCGACGCGGCCCAGGCACGCCTGGAACTCGCCCAGCGATGGAAGGAACACCGGTGATCGCCCAGCGCCCGACTGCTGCTGTCCCAAGTGCCCAAGGCTTGGAAGCTTTCCTTCGGCGTTTCTTCGGCCAGGGAAACGACGCCTGGCCGGACATGGATCCCGACCCGAGCAAAGGCGAACGAGCCCGGCGCTTCGTCGATCTGTTGCGTAGCGGCAGCGACCTCCCGATCGTGCTGCCGCGCTACCAGCAGGCCGAGGACCGCTATGCGATCTATGTCATCGCTCGCGACGAGGCGCACGCGACTCTCGTCGGCAACATCATCACGGCCTTCGCAGGCGTCACCTACCTCAGCGGCGCTGGCGTGCACCCCTGCACGCTGGACCCTCATGATCCGGTCGAAGCAGCAGTGCAGGAGTTCGCCGCAACGGCGACGACCACCTTCAGGCTCGAGACACACCCCAATCGCCGCTTCCGCCAGAGGCTTACCGACGTGGCGCTGCTCATGCTGCAAACGTTGGCTCACCGTCCTCCGCGACTGTGGCGGGCAGTTAAGCCCACAGGACGGCTGCTGGCTGAATTCGACGCCGCCCTGGCGGCCGGCGGTCAAGCCGCCTCACAAGCGGTTCTCGATCAACTGGTGGGCCAAGGAGGCATGACCGCCACCAACCTTGCCCACCTGCACATCAAGCGGCTCAGCCGGCTCGGCCTCGACCGGGAACTGCTCAACTACCCGGACCTCGGCGACGTGCTGCGGCAAGACCCGCCCACACCGGTGAAAGCAGCGGTGCTCGGTGCGGTCTTCTCCTGCGACGTGCAAGGGCCCCTGGGCAGCGGCGATCTGCCTGTCGCGCAACAAGCTCTCCACGATCGGGGCTTCCTTGCGCTGGCTCCCTTCGAAGACGACGTGGAGTCCTATTCCGCCGATGCACTTACCGTTTTGCTCCTGGCCGCAGTGACGCGTGGCGCCCGACACAGCAGTCAACACATCCTCGCCGCTGTTGAGCGCACAGCGTCCCTCGACGTTGTTCCATCCGTCCTCCAAGAAGCCGCAACGGCTCTCCTCAGCCTGCACAGCGCCCCCCAGACCCAGTCCGTCCAAGACGGTGCGGGCACCCCGGCCGATCCACTGACGCGGGCACCCGCCCCGTCCGCATCACAGGACACCGAGCCGGACGTGATCGAACCGGCACCGGGCTCCTGGACGGAGTTGGTCAACGCGATCGCTGGCGGATACACCGGGCTGAACGCCGTCTTGGAGCAGGAAACCTTCTCCGCGTGGCCCTCACCGGCTGTGGATGACCGCAGCATCGCTGCGCTGCTGGAAAACCTGCACGACGAGGGCCAGGCGAAGGTCTGGCGCTGTGTGGGGGCGTTCATCGAAAGCGTGGGATACGACCAGCCCGCACCGCTCAGCGCCCGCGCCCTGATCACCTGTGCGCTGGCCTACGACTGGCTGGGCCCCGGTGACCTGTTGGCGGTGCAGGCACTGACCGAGATCGTGCTGCGATCGAGCCCCTCTGCCGACATCTACCGGCAACTGCTGGGGGAACTCGCCGACACTTGCGAGCGCTGGGTCGCTCCCGAACGAGCTGCTATCGCACTTGATTTCGCCGATCGCCTGGTCATGGAGGCCTCTCCTGTTCCCGACGCTCGTGAATTCTTGGCGCTTGCACTGCTCCTGCCGCTCAGCGTGCACCAAGGCCGTTTGGACCCCGCAGACACTGCCATGGCCCGGCGCCTGTCCTTGGAACTCGGCATCGAACTCGATTGGCCTGAGCAACTTGACGAAGACCTGGCGCAGGACACGAACGCCAGCCTGCGCAAGGCAGCCGGCCACACCGTACTGCTCTACTCCCTCGATCAGCGAGTCCTGGACCGCGTCAGCGAAGCCCTTCAACAGCTCGCGCCCGGGGTCAAAGTCACCTGTGCTCACGACAGCGTCGGCAGTCCGCCACTGCGGCAAAAGGCCCGCCAGGCCGACGTGGTCGTGTTGGCCACCCGGTGCGCCAAGCATGCAGCAACAGGCTTCATTACCCAGCACGCAAAAGCAGCCGTCATCGACTATGCGGACGGGAGTGGCTCAGCCTCTCTTATGCGCGCCGCAGTACATGGTCTGCTGCGCACTGTGCACGGAGACTGACAGTCGCTCGGTCGAAGCCGACTACCTTGCCGTTCACGAACTGGCCGCACGCCAAAAGAAGGCTCGGACGCTCGGGAGACCCAGTGTGGACAATTTGGATGCCATTTCATCTGGTGAGTCTGTGGTGAGCGGTGAAGGCGAGTAAGTACTCCGGCTTTCGCTCGTTGCGGCGGTGGCGGCGGCAGCCGGCCATCCAGGAAACGGTCCGCTCCACGACTCGGTGGTGCCGGCTCAGGCGTCGCGATGACACGGTGCCCTTGTGAGCGAGGATTCAGTAACCGTCGGGGTCCGGGAGAGGCCGCGATGCGCGCAGTCGGGGACGGGTAACGATGCGGCCCTACTGCGCCATGACGCTTGCACGTCGACTGACTTGGTGGCTGGATGCGGCGACAGTCGGGGTGACCGCCCTTGCCCCGAGTGCCGGTGCCGCGATCGGAAATCGCCGGGTGCCTCCGGAGGCCCCGTGCGGATCAAGCGTTTCAGCAGGTCAGCGTCCTACAAGTACTAGGCAGCCTCCGGCCGGTCCACGAGTAGGCCGCAGATCAGCTATCTGAGGTAGGAGGCTACGGGATGAGATCCGGCTCGGTGCAGCCGTAGGTCCCGTCGTCGGGCCAGACGACGACGCACCCCTGGCTCTGGGCGAGGTCGAGTAGGTCCTTACGGGTTGGGATGGCAGAAGGATGACGCGAACGGCGGGTCCACAAACCGGCTGTAGTCCGCGAGCTGCCCGATGGCCATCTGGACGTTCTCTCGGGTGACGCTGCCCTTGGCCTCGGCGAGGAGACCGAGCTCCTTGCAGTAGAGGTCGGTGAACAGCGGGCGGTTCTCACCGGGCGTCAGTACCCTGTGCCGGCAGGATTTGTGGCCCTTGCTCGCGAGGTAGTCGGCGAAGGCCTTGACCAGCTTGGCTTCCCGGCGCTCGGGTTCGTAGGACTCACCGTTGGGGTTGACGAACAACTTCTCGGTCTCGTTTCGCTCCAGGGGGAGCTCGTCCACTGTGTTCGGGGCACCACTGAGTAAGCGTCCCAGCTTTGTGGTGGGGTGCTTCGGCTCCGTGCCGACGGGCTTGAGACGAAAGATGATGACCTTGCGGAGCGGGCCGTCATTGGTCTCCGGCGCGTCAGCCTCGTACCAGGGGTCCTCCTGGGCAACGACGAATTTACCTTGGTACGTGATGGTCCCGCGGGCGCCCTGGAACACGCGCAGTGCGTGTTCCTCGGCCTGGTGGTTGAGGACGCTGGCGTTGCCGGAGAGCATGCGCTGGTCTCCTGCTGGCCTTCTCCGCTGTAGTGGAAGTGGCCGTCCGGCATCCAGTCGTCGTAGTAGCCGTGCTTCTCGCCGGCCACAGGATCAGTGAAGCGAACAGGTTGGGGGTCTTCGCGGACGGGCCGATGCCGCCCTGTGTCCGTCCCCCAAAGATGCTGTGGAGCTCCTTGCGGGGGATGGTGTCGCCCAGTAGGAGCGTCCATTGCACCGGAGAAGGTGCAGACGTGGTGGGTAGTCCCCTAATGCATACGTGCTAGTTCGGATACATGCTGAACACTAGCGCCAAGCAGGAATTAGCACCCTGGGTGCATATCTATCCATATCGGATAGTCCGGGCTCGATGACATGAAACCTGTTCAGCTCCCCGGCTCCCGTTGGAATTGTCGGGATCAGGGCGCCTGCGCCGTGAGCGACCTGGCCGCGCTTTTCCCCAAGCTCGTTCATCTTGTCGCGAAAATGTTGAGTGAAGAACGTGTCACGGAATCCCAAGGGAATTAGGACCACGTTCAAATTTGAAGGCTTAATCCCATTATTCTGAGCGATCCTTTTCCGATGGGCTTCAATTGCCTTCGTTAGGGAACTGGCGGTCGTTGACCAGCTCCTCTGGAGCCCATCCGGTGAGAAGTCTGGGTAGCTGGCATTCCCTGAACTGCGAGTATTGGCCAAAGGGTTGAGGGACTGAAATATGAGCAAGTGGTGCCCTGCGTGCGTGAGGCGGCCAAGTCGGCATTGCCGTTCGGTCACATCCAGAACATTGCGTGCGATACTTTCAACATAGTGTTGCACCTCTGCGTGCATGAGTACGCGGAATGCATGCAATCTGTCAGTATCGGCTTGACTCTGGGATACCAGGTTCTTTGAGATGGAGAGCGAGGAAGCCAACTGGCTGATTCGACTCTGAAGGATGACTATTCGGCGAGATCTTCTGCAGGGGTGACCAATATGGGCGCCCAGATGCATGTATGCCATTCATCACGCCTTACGAGCCGCGATCGGAAGGAAGGGGAGGAGGAAGTCTTCGCTGCGCAGTGGCGTTCCGATGGCGCGCCCCAAAGCCTCGCCCCAGAGGTCGATTCGCCCGTTTACTGCGTCAGACCGCTTCGTCGTGGAGATCAGGAAGGATGAGAAAGTCGCGTTGCTTCGACAAAGCTCTTCGAAGGCTTCGACAACTTGCTCCGCTTTATCCACCGCTAGGGCACTGACACGAGGATCCGAGAAGTACCAAGTCATAAGATCGAATACTGCCACATTGAACCGCGGCATGTACTTGGCTCGGTCGGCATCGAATCGCAGGAATGCCGTTCGTCCGAAGATTTCGAACGTTGTCTCGATGGCCCTTTCCAGGTCTGCAAGCAGGTCTCTCAGTTCTCCCTCGATTTCCGGGTAGTGATCATTTCCGCCCCTGAGTACACGGTCCAGGAAATCGCGCAGATCTCCTCCGTATTTGTTCAAGTTGGTCTTGAATCCAACGTAACGCAAAAGAGTCTCGGCGTCCCTGAGCCTGGTGTCTGCATCCTTTAGGCGTCGCGCTTTGAGGAGGGGGCGACTCTCCGCGCTTTCCTTATTGATGAAATACGTGAGCTGGCCCGGGTAGAGAGCCTGGCGTAGTTCGTGTGACGCCAACGGAACGCTCGCCTTGTTCAGGCGCGAAAAGATCAGATGCAGAAGCGCAGGGGTTCTCCAATTCCTTACCACGATGGTTCGAATTGGTTGGGCGTACATTGTTTGAATCAGTCTGCGGGTGTCCGTGCTCAGGCGAATTTCGTCAAAGTCCTTCCCGGAAATTCGGTCTCCGAGGAGCTCGAGTCCCCGCAGCTTCAGCTTTTCCGGATCTCCCTTAACAAAATTCTTTAGGGCGGTGAGTCGCTGCTTTCCATCCAGTACGTAGAAGTGGCTAGGGTTTATCAAGCTCTCGGCCAACACCAAAGGAGGTACGGGAAGTCCCAGCATCAAGGATTCGATGTATAGGCTCTGGCGATCGTTGTTCCAGGCCGTCCGCCTTTGGAACGGTGGGGACGTGAAGATGACGCCTTGCGAATCTGGGTCGTTTGGATCTGCGTCGATCTGTTCGATGACGGAACCGATCGTCCAGTCAACGGTGTAGATCACACTTCCCTGAACCTGTTCAGCTGTGAGTTGTCCTGGCTCCTCGTACGATTCGCCGAATTCGTCATCGGAATCGATCTGGATCTCGATCTTGGATGCGCCGGATTCGTCAGCGTCCATCAAATCTCCCTCACGTCGTGCTTGTGCTAGTCGGCAGGTCTACCTCACGCCCCGTCAACTAGGTTAGCGTGCTGCGTTTTTGCCTGTCTGGTGTCCGTTACGGATCGACACGCCGTTTCCGCCTCAGGTGGGCGGCCTTCCGGGTCGGTGGAGCTGCTTCGGTTGACGTCCTGACCGGGCCTGATCGGGGGGCTGCGAGCTGCCGGGAGAAGACTTGAAGGACCGATGTGGGCGTCACTTGAGCCTCAGCCGACGAAAGCCAGCCACGACGGCGGGTGCGCCGGCCGACCAGGCACGCGTGTGTTCGCTGCACCCCCACAAGCCTCAACCACGCTGTTGGCTTGTCTCGTCGATCAGAGCAACGAGCGGCGGTCGCGCGTGGCGACCGTTGCAGGCCCTCAGCTTGGGAGCCGTGATCGTCTACGGCTGGGTTGGATGCTGACCTGCGCGGACGCCTGGACTGTGGCCTCGTCGCTATCGGCAGCTCTCGCCGTGATGCCTTGCTGTCCCCCGTCCGATCTGGTGCTCTTGTGGAGCGCCTCGGTGACTTGACCTCCTCGTCCCGAACCTGTTCGAGGGGCCTTGGGGATGCTGGTCGGGCGGCTATCTGGGGCGCTGGGTCGGTTGCGGTCTCTGCTCCGTGGTTGTAAGGCAACTATCGTCGTTCAGTGCCGACCAGGTTAGGACCCTTGTTCTTGCTCGCAACCACAACGGACCGCGCAGGTGCGATAGAGACACGACGCGCGACTGCGCGTGACCCGACCTAAAATGAAGGCAGCGGGTCATTTCGACAGCTCGACGGGGTGCCGTCCCGCGAGGAGCTAACTATGACCATCGGCGATCAGGATCTGCTCAAAGATAAGATCGTTTGGAAAGTGCGCAATCCTGACAATGATCAGCGAATATCCTTCGTAGTGGGGTCTGGATTGACTCGCGGGCCTGTTCCTGGCGTGGCTGAGTACGTTAGAAAATTTCGAAGAAATCTTGACACTTCCGAAGCGCGCACAAGGTTCGACACTTCTGTTGCAGGAACCAAAGGGGCAGAGGCATACCAACGGGCTGCCGCATATATTGAGCTATCGAAAGACCGTAACTTCCTGACCCGCCTTGTCCGCCTAGGGGTCCTTCAAGCGTGTACCGGATTGAGTTCCGCAACTAAGAACCGGCTTGTCAGGAACGAAATTGAGTTGGCCGATCTGGAATTGGATCCGAGTATATGGAATCTCACGCCCGGTGTAGAATCGTTTGGCGAGTTGCTGGTCAACATTCCAAGGGAGAGAAGGGGGATCGTCCTTACCACCAACTTTGATCCTCTGATAGAGGTAGCAGTTCGCAAAGCTGGTGGCCAAGCGCGCTCGCAGTGGCTCGAAGGTGATGGCAGAATTGCCCCTTGGAACATGCACAATGAGATCCATGTTATTCACATGCACGGTTTCTGGAGTCAAGGCAACACCCTGCACACGGAGTGGCAGCTGACCCGGCCTCGGCCCGTCCTGGAGGGTTCCGTGAGGGACGCCCTTACCAATTCCTTCGCACTTGTTTGCGGGTACGGTGGCTGGAAAGATACGTTCACCAGGTCGCTTCTCGATCGCGTGCGGGAGCAAAATGACCTACGGATGGAATATGCTTGGAGCTGGCATTCGACTTTGGATGAATCGGATTTTTCCTATGGAATTCGCGCCGAGCTGAAGAATATAGGCTCAGTGTTTCATTATGCAGGCGTAGACTTGAATTCATTCTTCCCTGACCTGGCAGCCGAGGTGAAGAGACTTTCCGGCTCAGCCGGACCTTAGAGCTTGTAACACGATCATGCGATCCAGTGCCAGTAGTCGTGTCGTGGTGGAGCGTGGGAGCGTGGCCCTGGATCGTGGGCGATGACCTGTGTAGGGAAAGGGGGTTGGATGAGCGTGGCGTGAGCGGCGACGTCGCCGGAATCGGGATTGTTCCATCCGGTTGAGAGACGTTCAGAGGTGAAGGATCTGTCGGACCGCTTCAGCGACCTGCGTTCCCGTGGTCAGGGGTACGTCGAGGTTCGGTCGCCGAACAGGGAGTTCCCGGTGCTGATCCTGGCCTTCCGAGATGATCACGCGGTCGTCCATCTGATGAGTGACACCGAGCGAATGTCTCTGCTCGTAGGAGACGGCACCGTGCCCTCGGGTGCCGAGGTCGAAGTCCCGATCATGGACGACCTCGCCGCGTTCACGGGCGACTTTGTGCTGGATATCGATCGGGCGTGGGACCTGGTGCACGACTTCACCCAGACGCGGGCGGTCGGCTCTCTGGGTGAGTGGTGTGAGTTGTAGCCAAGAGCTCGTGACCCGATAATGATCGGTGCTTCTTCAGTCGCCTCCAGCAGATGAGGCCGCAGGCCAATGAGACGAAGGCGTCGTGGAGTTCGGTTCGGCGTTCCCAGCGGACGGCGAGGCGTTTGAACTGGTGGAGCAGGGCGAAGGTCTGCTCGACGACGCAGCGGAGTTTGCCCAGGCCCTTTAGGTTCGGGACGCCCTTGCGGGAGATGACCGGCAGGATCCGGCGCTTGCGCAGCTCATCGCGGTGGGGGTTGAAGTCCTAGCCCTTGTCGCCGAGCAGCGAATCGGGGCGGCGGCGTGGCCGGCCGGGACGCCCGGCCACGGGTGGGATGCCGTAGACCAGGGCGAGGGTCTGGGTGACGTCGTTGACGTTGGCAGGGGTGGTGATGATTTTGAGCGGGGTGCCGCGGCCGTCGCAGATCAAGTGGTGCTTGCTGCCCGTCTTCCGCCGGTCGACCGGTGACGGACCGGTGTCGGCTCCCCCTTTTTCGCACGGATGTGGGAGCCGTCACCACACGCCCTGGACCAGTCGAGTTCGCCAGCCGCATTCAGCTCGGCAAGCAGAATGCGGTCCAGCCGGTCGAAGGCCCCGGCCTGCTGCCACCGCTCCAGATGCCGCCAGGAGGTCTGTCCGGAGCCGAACCCCAGCGGCAGCAGTTGCCAGGCAATGTCGTTATGGAGGACCTACAGGATGCCCTGCAGACACAGCGGGTCCGCCACCGGCCGCGGCCCCAGTGATCGCTCAGGGCAAGTCGGCAGCAACGGCTCGATCAGCATCCACAAGTCGTCATCTACCATCCATGGCCGACCGCATCATCGACCACCTCGGGCCGATGCTCGCGCTCCAGCCCCGCAAGCGGTTCGCTAAGGACACCGTGCTCATCGTGGACGGCACCCTGGTGCCCGCTCGCGACCACACCATCGACGAGTAGTCAAAGAACTACCGGTACTCCACCAACCACCAGGTCGTCATCGCCGACACCCGGCTCGTCTTCGTGGTCGGCCGACTGCAGCCCGGGAACCGCAACGACTTCAAGGCGTGGGAGGAATCCGGCGCCAAAGCCGCCGTCGGCAGGACACTCACGATCGCCGACGGCGGCTATCCGGGCACGGGACTAGTCATGCCCCATCGCCGGCGCGTGGGCGAAGACCTGCCCGACTGGAAGAAGGCGCACAACAAGTCCCACAAGCAGGTCCGCGCCCGTGTCGAGGACGTCTTCGCCCGGATGAAGACCTGGAAGATCCTCCGAGACTGCCGCCTCAAAGGCGACGTGGTCCACCACGCCATGCTCGGCATTGCCCGCATGTACAACCTCGCCCTCGCCGGATAGGCGAGCGGACCGCACCGCGACCGACCCCACTCCCGGCGACTCAAAGATCATTTACGGGACAACCCTTAGCCGTCCCTTTGTTGGCCTCGGCTACTAGCAGAGTTCGTCCGGTGACGCGTTCCAGAAGCTCCAGTACGGTGGCCAATCGTTCATGCAAGTGTGTCCGCGATCACGCAGGGTTCGGAGCGTGGGTGCTGGTCATCGTCTGCAGGTCGCTGCTGCCGGCCGTACCGGACTCCCAAAATGTCAGTGCTCTCCTCCATAATCGGGGCACCCTCTTCAACGAAGGACCTCATGTCTGTGACGATCACCCAGCACGAGCTCGAAGGCCGGCTGTGGGATGCCGCGAACGCGCTCCGCGGCCCCGTCGACCCGGCTGACTTCAAGACCTACGTCTTCCCGATGTTGTTCTGGAAGTGGATCAGCGACACCTGGGTCCACGAGCACGACGCGGCATTCGACAAGTACGGCGACGACCTCGACGACGAGATCGAGGCCGAATTCCACCGGTTCGAGCTGCCCGAGGGCACGCTGTGGAGCGAGGTCACCAAGAAGGTCACCAACCTCGGTGCGGAGATCGCGAAGGCGTTCCAGCGAATCGAGATGGCCAACCCCCGCTCGCTCGCCGGCGTCTTCGGTGACGCCTCGTGGGGCAACAAGGAGCGCATCCCGGAGTCGGCTCTGCTGGGGCTCATTCAAGCGTTCAACAAGATCAGGCTGGACCCGTCTACGGTCTCACACGACTTGCTTGGCGCAGGCTACGAGTACTTGCTGAAGAACTTCGCCGACGAGTCGGGCAAGAAGGCTGGCGAGTTCTTCACGCCCCGTGAGGTCGTGAACCTGCTCGTCGGGATCCTCCAGCCTGAGCCGGGCGAGTCCGTCTACGACCCGTCTTGCGGCTCCGGCGGGATGCTTGTCGCGACGATCAACCAGCTGCGCGAGTCCGGCAAGGACCATCGCACGCTTAGGGTGTACGGCCAGGAGATCAACCTGACGACGGCCTCGATCGCTCGGATGAACCTGTTCCTGCACGAGATCGAGGACTTCGACATCAAGCGCGGAGACACCCTCCGCGCTCCAGCGTTCAAGGCCCCCAGCGGTGCGGTCCGCCAGTTCGACGCCGTGATCGCTAACCCGCCCTTCTCACTGGCGAATTGGGGAGCGGACCGCTGGTCCTCGGATCCGCGAGCCATCTGCGGCGTGCCGCCGGCGCAGAACGGCGACTACGCCTTCGTCCAGCACATGGTCTCGTCGATGAAGCCTGGATCCGGTCGTGTCGGCGTGGTGATGCCCCACGGCGTGCTATTCCGCGGAGGCGCGGAAGCGAAGATCCGCCGAGGCCTAATCGAGAAGGGCGTTCTGGACGCCGTCGTCGGACTGCCGCCCAAGCTGTTCTACTCGACTGAAATCCCGGCATGCCTGTTGATCTTCCGCGACCAGAAGCCTGTCGAACGCAAGGAGCACGTCCTCTTCATCGACGGTTCGGCCCGGTTCGTCAAGGGCAAGAAGCAGAACCGTATGTCCGAGGATGACGTCAAGACTCTCATCGAGGCGTACCAGACAAGCAACGACCCAGATGGTGAGGGCGGTGCGAACGTCCGGCTGGTGCCGTTCGAGGAAATCGAGCAGAACGGCTTCGACCTGAACATCGGCCGCTACATCAAGGTTGCTGCAGAGGAAACTGCCGATCTGGGTGCAGCATTCGTCGCGTATGCCGATGCTCGCCAACACCGGATGGATACCGAAGCTGTCATGTTCGAGCGACTCGCAGCGGCAGGCGTCGACCTGAGCATGTTCGGGATGTCCAGTGGCTGAGTGGGAGCGGGTCCGGCTCGACGAGGTCATCGCGCTGAACGTCGACGCGGTCCCGGTCACGGCGACGACCTCCTACAACATCGTCGGTGTCTTGAACCGCGGTCGGGGCCTGTTGTTCCGGGCCCCGATCGCTGGCGATGAGACCTCGTACAAGACGCTGAATCGCATCCGTCCCAATCAGATCGTCTACAGCCGCTTGAAGGCGTTCGAAGGTGCAATTACCGTTGCTCCGAACGATCTGGGCGAGGTTTACGCGTCGCAAGAATTCCCGACGTTCACGTGCGGTGAGCGATTGCTACCCGAATACATCCGGCTCCTTACCACCACAAAATCACTCTGGGAGCAACTGCAGGCGTTGTCGACCGGCATGGGCGGCAGGCGTGAACGGGTCAAGCCGGTTGACTTCTTGACGATTAAAATCGCTCTCCCAGCCTTGACGGAGCAGCGCCGCGTCATCGATGTCATGGCTGCCGTGGACGCGCAGATCGCGACACTGGATTCGGAAGCGGCAACAGTTCGCCACCTCTTGCGATGTGCGCTGTCTGACCACTTTGAATCGGTTCTCGGACGCCAGTTTCCTATTGAGGACCTCTGCTCGCATGTGGTCGGTGGAATTTGGGGCTCGCCCGAGGGCGAGAATGAGGTTGATGTGTTGGCTCTGGGGCCGCGAATCTATGCTCCTGCTACAACAGGATTCGTTACTGATGGATCGCCAGTGCGGTCGTTCACGCAAAAACAAGTTGAGCGGCGTCTTGTGCAACCTGACGACATTGTTCTAGAGCGATCGGGAGGTTCTCCAGAGCAGCCCGTTGGGCGGGTGGTAATTGCTGGATCGGGCCTACCGCCGTGCATCCCGACAGACTTCCAGCGACTTATGCGACCCAACGTCGAAAAGGTCGAGCCCCGCTACCTATTCTGGCGGCTCCAGCATGACTGGAACGCAGGTCTCACGCGATCCTTCAGTCGGCGAACAACGGGAATCACGAACCTCTCAGTCAAGGACTACATTGCTCGCGCAGTTCCTGTTCCTGACAGAAACGAGCAAAGGGCTATTATTTCCGTTGCGGATGCCATCGACTTGAGCCTCAGTGAGATCACGAACGAACTAGCTCGCCTCCGCACCATCCGCTCCGCGCTCCTGAAATCGCTCCTGAACCAGGAAATCGAGATTCCCGAGTCTTACGACGTTGTGTTCGAGGGGGTGTCCTGACGTGGGGTGGACGGAAGCGAGCACCATTCAGCGCTCACTGCTCGAATGGGCGGAGGAGGCCGGATGGGAACGTCTCCAAGGGGAAGCATTACCGCGCGATGAGCATGACGTCATCGTCGCGGACTGGGCACGGGAATCCTTGATCGCGCTGAACCCAGAGCTGGTCGACGACCCTGAGTCTGCGGACCTCGTTCTGCATGAGGTCAATCAGGCTGTCCTCGATGCACATAATGGTCTCGTTGCAGCCAACGAGCGGCTGACCGTGATGCTTCGTGGTGATCACTCGTTCACGACGATCGACGGTAGGCATGTGCCTCGTCGGCTGATCGACTTCAATGACCTCAATAACAATCGCTTCACTGTCGCTGACGAGGTCACCATCAACGGTGCAGCCAAGCCGCGCCGGTTCGACGTCGTCTACTACGTCAACGGGTTCCCGCTGGTCGTTGCCGAGACCAAGACGCCTGTGAAGCATCAGGTCTCGTGGGTCAACGCCGCGAAAGACCTTCACGACGTGTACGAGGCGGAGTACCCGAACTTCTTCGCGACGAACCTCTTCAACGTCGCTACAGAGGGCCTGGAGTTTCGCATGGCTCCGATCCGTGCGGTCCCGGACCCCGACTCCGAGATCTGGGCCCCATGGGGGTCTACTGAGGACGACCCAAAAACCGTTACGGGCCCGGCTCGAGTTGAGCGGGCCGCGCGTTTGCTGCTGCGGCCGGAGACGATCCTGCCGATTCTCAAGGACCTGGTGATGTTCCGTCACGCTCGGGACGCCTCCGAGGTCGACATCAAGTTCTTGCCTCGCTATCCGCAGTTCGAGGCGGCTCTGGCGATCCACGCCAAGGTGCTCGCAGGCTGTCCTGGCGGACTGATTTGGCATCATCAGGGATCGGGAAAGACCGAACTCATGGCGTTCGCTGCTGCCCGTTTGCTGCGTGATGACGCGGTGACGGCGAAGTTCGGGAGCGCGCCGACTGTCATCGTGATTGCTGACCGTAAGGATCTGGTCCGGCAGACGGCAGAGATGTTCGAGACTGCCGGCATGCCGCGGATGTCGGTGCCCCGCAATCGCCGGGAGCTGCATGCTCTGCTGCGTAGCGGTGAGCCCGGCGTGGTCATCACGACGGTGCACAAGTTCGCTGAAGCCGGCCATCTGAACAACCGGTCGAACATTGTGGTTCTCGTTGACGAGGCGCACCGCTCGCAGGAGGGGAAGTTCGGCGATGCGTGGCGGGCGGCGGTGCCGAATGCGAAGTTCTTCGGTGCGACAGGTACTGCGATTGAGGACAAGGACCGTTCGACGTTCAAGCTGTTCGGCGACCCTGGCGACCCGGACTTTGTGATGTCGCGGTACACGCCGGAGCAGTCCATCGCCGATGGATTCACCAAGCCAGTCATCGTGGAGGGCCGGTCTGTCGGATTCAACCTGGACAAGGAAGCCCTGGACGAGGCCTTCGACGAGCTGGCCACGGAGGAGGGCCTGGACGAGGAGGAGAAAGTTTTCCTGTCGGGGAAGGCTTCTCACATCGAGACGATCCTCTCCAACCCTGAACGCGTTGCTGCTGTGTGTGCCGACATCGTCGACCACTTCCTTACCTATGTCGCGCCTCTGGGGCAGAAGGCTCAGGTCGTGGCCTACAACCAGCGCCTTGTGATCGCATACACCAGAGCCATTGAGGCCGAACTGGAGCGCCGTGCTGCAGTTATGCCGGACGGACGACTCCGTGAGGTCGGTGTGGTGATGCACGTCGCCGACAGCAAGGAGACCCCCAAGGAGCACAAGAAGTACATGCTTGCTCCGGAGCGGGAGGAGGCGCTCAAGCGCCGCTTCAAGAGGGTCGATGACCCGATGTCGTTCATCGTCGTCACTGCGAAGTGGATGACTGGCTTCAATGCGCCCATCGAGGGCGTGCTGTATCTCGACAAGCCCGCCAAGGACACGAACCTGTTCCAGACGATCACGCGGCCTAACCGCCCGTGGAAGAACCCTGTCACCGGACAGCGCAAGGACTTCGGGCGGGTCGTCGACTACATCGGGCTTGCGAAGGCCATCGGCAAGGCAGTCGTCGGCCCGAAGGTGAAGGACGACGAAGGGGACGAGCTCAACGTCACCGACGCCTCCAAGCTGGCGGGGAAGTTCGTCGCCGACCTCACGCGTCTGCTGCATCTGTTTGACGGCATCGACATCAGTGACTCGTCGTTCGAGTCGCTCGCCGAGGCCCACGAGCGTATCCCCGAGGGTGGCGCGCAGCGCACCGAGTTCATCGAGACCTACGTTGCCTTGCAGACGGTGTGGGAGTTCCTCGACCCGCACCCGATGCTCCGGCCATTCAAAGGGCAGTACTTCTGGCTGGCGAAGGTGTACGAGTCGATCCGGCCCAAGGACGTCTCCAAGACGTTCCTCTGGGCACGTCTTGGCGCGAAGACCACTGACCTGATTCACGGTCACATGACTGATGTGGGCGTGAAATCGATGACGTCGAGGACAGTCACACTCGACGCTGCCGGCTTGGCGCTGGTGAAGAAGATTGCCGAGCAGCTGAAGCTCTCCGAGCGGCAGGCGCCGGAGTCAAGAGCCGATGACGTGTACCAGGAGGTCCTCGACTCTATCGAAACGCGCCTCAGGCGTCGGCTCGCCGATACCGAGAGTCCGGCGTACCAGTCGCTGGCGGAGCGGATCGAGAAGCTCCGTGCCAAGGCGATCGAGAACGTCGAGGACTCGCTGGCGTTCCTCGAGGAAGCGCTGAAGATCGCTCAGGACGTGGTCGCCGCAGACCGGGCAGCGGAACAGGGCGACCAGGGGTCGCTCGACCGGCTGGCCGATCCGAAGCGTGGGGCGCTTACTCAGATCGTCGCGGAGAACACACCGCCCGGGCTGCACAAGATCGTCCCCGACATAGTCTCGCGGATCGACTCGATCGTCGTCGAGGTCGCCTATGCCGGTTGGAGCGCGAGCGACGCGGGCGACAAACGTGTCCGTCGCGAGCTGCGTTCCGTCCTGAAGGAGTACAGCTTGCCGATCAAGGGCGAGCTGTTCGACCGAACGTACGAGTACGTTCGGGAGAACTATTGAACGACGTCACGACCGGGACCATCGCAAAGATTGCGCAAGTGCCGGGGCTGGCCTTTTCTGATTTCATTCAGGGTGGGGGATATGGGTGCGCCGCGGAGCCCAAAGCCGAAGGATTCGACACAAAGAGAACTCTGGCGCAGAGCAAACGGCATGTGCCAAAAGTGTGGCTGCGAACTGGATCCCGGGAAGAGAGGGCCCGCACCTACAGCCGAGGTCGCGCATATCAGGGCCCTGAGCGATGGGGGCCCGCGCGCGGTGCCGGGTTTGTCGATCGAGGAGAGGAACTCAATCGGCAACCTAATTCTCCTTTGTCCATCCTGCCACGATCTTGTGGACAAGAGTGAGAGCGAATATACGATTTCTGCCCTGCTTAAGATGAAGGCAGGGCAGGAAGAGCGGGCAGCCTCAATGAGGCAATCCGGGCAGTCGTGGAATATGCGTTTTTCATCTATTGACTACCTGAATCTTCCTAGAATCGCCGCAATGCCTGGAACGAACCTGTTGCTGAAGGCCGCCAAAGAGGTGAGTCTCGATATCGGCCGTCCGTTTCATGAGCAAGGGATCGCCTCCGGCTTCTTTGTAGAGAGAATTCATCCGCTTTTCGCCGTATGGGATGCTCGAGCCACGGAGCTTAACGAGCGGACCGTAGTACACGTACAGCATGGTCAAATGGTTTCATTTGAACAGCCTATGCGTACCCGCAACTCCCGCTCGCTGCCGAGTATGCCTAACTCGGTGTCATGGGAAAATGTTCCGCAGCTAGTGTGTACGGTCGGCAAACGGAAAGTGCGAATCCGATTTGATGCGGACTGGATAACTACCAGGACTCCTATTGTTGACTTGAAAAGCGCAGCGCGTCGACCTGCTATTTACGCTGGCTTGGGTCAAGTTGTGGGCGTCACGGATGCGGAGATTTTCGTGTCTGCCCGACTCTTTGGGCAGCCGCAGACGCCTGAGAGCGCTATGTGGGATTACCTTAAATCGTCGAGTGGGTCAGTTCCGGGCACCCTGTCCGTAGACGATTTCGTTAACGAGTTCTCCAGCCTGCAGCGAACGCCTTCGAATCCTGTGGCAGATCGGGGAGGGGAAGAATTGAAAACCGTAGCACTGCATTTCGATGAAGATGCAGTTATACCGGGGCAGATAGAACGTGAACTGTTTGGTCAGATTCTTCGCGTCGTGCCAGAGTTCCGACGCGACGTCCGAGTGGCCGTTTATGACCTGTCCCTCAGGGGATTTGCCAAGAATGGAGTCGTTGCGCCAAATAATGTCGCGGTAGACATACTGGCGTCGAGGCCCGACCTTTGGAAGACGCTGGCGATTCCCGAGATGGCGACTTTTATTCGATACAAGAATATTGCCATCGCTAAGGTGGAGGGGGTCTCTATTCAGCAGGCAATCGACCTCCATGCGGTGATGAAGGAAGCTTCCCAAAGCTACCTCGGTGCGGTAGAAGTGGATATCGAATCGACTACTCATCGCCGAGTTTACGAGGGCTTCCCTCGCTATAGGCTTGTGCAATCAGACTTGCGCCTTCTGTGGAGTGAGCTTGAGCGTGCCCTTTCTGGTGACGACATTGAAGACAGGCTCAGTGAATGGGAGGCGGTGGGCCTATTTCGAAGAGTTAGCTGGGAGGATGGCCCCGGGCCCCACGACGCCGAGATTCGGGACCTTGGGAATCAATTCATCCAATGGCTGGCAGAGGATGATAATCGTTAACGGGGGGATCTGGTATGTAGAGCATTCGCAGCCTAAGTAAACGGTGCTGATTTCATCGCGTTAAGGTCGGCGGAGCGGCTTTGGGGTGGCGCTGCTTTGGCGCGAGTGATCATGGCCCCGTAAGCTTCCGGCGCGTCGGGCGGTCTGTGGACCTGCCCGGTAAAGCACGACGTTGGGGCCATGATCTTCGAGGCTCGCGCCAAAGTGGCTCCGTAAAGCCGTGGAGCCGACCGCCCCAGCCACAAAGCATCCCTTTTCTGGCGTCAAGCGGCTGATTGCTGTGCGCGCGGTACGGGCGCCGGTCGGGCTGAAGCGGGGCGGAGACAGGAGCGTAGGCCCGGCCGGGGGCCGTGCCGCGCGCGGTGAGCGGAGCGAACCGCCTTGAACCAGTAAAGAAGGTTGTTACTCAGGCCTCGGCTGGATGCGCCACAGTGGGGCTTCGTACTGGTCAGGACGGCTGCTGAGCAGTAGGGCTCTGAGCTCCTGGCGCTGCTTGCCGTTGAGACCGAGGGCTTCGGTGATCCTGCGGAACGTCGTGTGCGTGATGCCGCGGTCGCGGGCCTGGGCCTCGAACTGGTCGAACTGGCGCAGCGTCGCTTCCTGATCGAGCTTCTGTTCTGGCTGACTGCCGAGCCAACTGGCCTTGTTGCGCTCGTAGTCGATCTCTGAGTACCCGCAGACCTCGCGGCTGTACTGCTCTGCCTCAGCAAGGGTCTCCGTTGCGAGGATGGCGCGTGCGAGTTCGTTGCGGTTGAGGGCGTCGTCCAGGTCGGCTTCGTGGACGGTGGGGCCTTCGTCGTTGAGCGGGACCGGGAGGCCGGCGTCTCTGACTTCGCAGAGGCCGCGTACTCCACGGGCTGTGGCTGCCAACATCGCCGTTGCCTCGGACGGGTGCCACTCAAGAACTGAGCTGATCGGTTCGACGTGTTCGGCCGTGAGCGTCAGGGTCGGCGGGCCCATTCGGTTGGCCAGGATCTCGGCTGGGAGCTCTCCGTCCAGGCCGGGACCGGCAACCAAGAGCCGCACGGGCGCGTTGACTTGGCAGCACGCGGCCAGCGTGAGGGCATCGCCGAGCGGGCTGCGCAGGGTGGGTTCGTCGCCCTTGGCGAGGATGTCGCCGCCCACGTCCAGGAGGTCGATGGACTCGGGGGCCAGGTGCTCGATGAGTTCTTCTAGCTGGCGTGTGACGCCCTCGGCGCCGTGTGTGGGGTCGATCAGGGCGAAGGTGTGGGGGAGTTCGGCTGCCAGGCGCGGGAGTGTCGAGCCTGCGGGGGCGATGGGCTTCGCGTCGGCCGGGACCGTCCAGACGCTTTGCGTGAGAGGACGTAGACCCGTGAAGTTCGCCGGCCCTCGGGGTCCCGGCACCGGGTCGATCAGGAGGCGGTCCCACGCATACGTGAGGATCACCGCCGGACGGTCGTCACCCCCGTAGAGGGCTGCGTCGAGCATTGCGGCGGCGACTGCGTCGCCCCCTCCTCCTGCTGCCACGATCAAGCGGGTCACCCTCGCAGCGTACGGGTTCCCCTGCTGGCCACTCACCCTATAGTGGCTACTGGTCATAGCCACTTAGGGAGGGGCTCCGATGCCGCAGATCGAAGAGACCCAGCCCAAGTACCTCCAGATCGCCCACCACATCCGCGATCAGATCTTGCGAGGCGACTTGCGGCCTGGCGACGAGGTTCCGTCGGAACGTCAACTGGCCGCAGACTGGAATGTTTCCCGCCCCACGGCTGCTCGGTCGCTGGAGGCTCTGAGTCACCAAGGTCTGGTGGAGAAGCGCCAGGGTTCGGGGACTTACGTGCGGGGGCTTGCCGTGAATAGGCGTGCCAGGGAGCTCTACGGTCGTGCCAAGCAGACCGGCAAGATCTACACGCCGGGTGAGTACGCGGTCATCACGTCCGCCGGCTGGCTGGAAGCCCCCGACTACGTGGCCGAGGCGCTGAGTCTGGCGGCTGGAACCCGAGCTGTTCATCGTCGACGGGTCACCAAGAACGAGTCGGGCCCCATCACCATCTCCACCTCGTGGTTCGCTGCCGATGTCGGCGAGCGGGCGCCCAAGCTCTGTGATCCTGACCGGATCCAGGAGGGGACGCTCATGTACGTCGAGAGCGTCACGGGTCGGCAGGGGAGCTATGCCGAAGACCGGATGTGTGCACGGGTGGCGACCGATGATGAGGCTGCTGACCTTGAACTTGAGCCCGGGGCGGCCGTCCTGATCGTCCATCACGTGGTCTATGACCTGCAGGATCGGCCTCTGGAGTTTGCCGAGGCCACGTACCCGCCTGGGCGTTGGGCGTTCGAGCAGGGCTACCCGATCAGCTAGAAATCGGCCTTCTCTCCGAGAACCGCTTGTGGCTCCGAGTGGCTAATGCCACTATCCAGTGAGTGGCTAATGCCACTTGACCGGAAGGGGCACGGACGTGAGCCAGGAGTGCGGGGAGTTACGGCACGTCTCGCGGGAAGCGGTCTGCCGTGGATGCCGGGGGCGAGGGTGGAAGCACGTCGGCTCCCGCTCCGCCCTGGCGCTCTCCGCTGCTGAGGCTCGCGTCCGTGCTACGTCCAAGCGGCGCTGTCTCGACTGTGACGGCACCGGTAGGGAGTAGTGGCGCTCATGGCGGATGCGCGTGAAGAGTCCGAAGCCGAGGTTGCCGGACCGACGCCGATCGGGGGTATGACCCTCTATCCGGTGCCCGAGTCCGTGGCTCGGGCCAGGCGATGGTTCCGGAAGTTCACCGCCCCGTACAACCTGGCCTGCCCGATCGATGACTGCGTCCTGATGCTCTCCGAACTGGTGACGAACGCGATCCTTTACGGGGAGGCCGAAGAACCGTGGCGGGTCCGGGTCGAGTGGTCGCGTTTGGGGGAGTCCCTGCGGGTGGACGTCCACAACCCGGGCTTCCCGGCGGATGTCCGGCTCCGAAGTCCCCGAGCCAACGATGCGCACGGTCGCGGGCTCTGCCTGGTGAACGCGCTGGCGGACTCTTGGGCCGCTGGCCCCAGCCACTTCGGTGGAACCGTCGTGTGGTTCCAGATCGACGAAGCGTGGAAGCCGTGAGTCGACCCCGACCTGTGGCGCCTGCGTGTCCGCGGCTGTTCAGTACCCACTCACGTGAGTAGGCTGGTTGACAGGTTGACTTGGCGGATTCTCACTAGGCGGGGCTATGGCGTACGAGGTGGCTGCACCCAAGTATGTGCGGCTGGCGCAGACGCTCCAGGGGCGTATCGAGGACGGCACGTATCCTCCGGGGAGCCGGGTCCCGAGTGAAAATCAGCTGGTCCAAGCCTTCGGAATGTCCCGGCCAACTGTCGTCCGCGCGCTGGAGCTGCTGAAGCGGGATGGCTGGCTGGAATCCCGCCAGGGGTTCGGGACCATCGTCCGCGGGCGGCCGGAAACGACTGGGCAGAGAGTCCAACGCGGCCGGGATGTGCTCGACCGTCAGGAGCGTCAGGCCTCGGGGCGTCTCATCGAAGTCCGTCAGGTGCCTGTTCCGCCCCGAGTCGCGGCGCTTTTGGGGGTGCCCAGGAAGGCGCAGGTTCTCCTTCGACGGTTGCTGATCGAAGCGGATGGAGAACCGGTTGAGCTCTCCTCTTCCTACTTCTCTGTCGACATGGCGGAGGGTACTGAGCTCGCCGACTCGGCTCTGCTCGGCGAGGGGCTGCGTGCGCATCTGGAAGCGCGCAAGAAGATCCGATTCGACCACGTAACGGAGCGAGTTTCGGCGCGTATCCCGAGCAAGGAGGAAGCGGATCTCCTCGAAATGCCTGAAGGGGAACCGGTTCTGTCCGTGCTTGTTCTTGCATGCGACGCGTCGGGGCAGGCCTTGCAGGTCACGGATGTCTTGCTGCCGGCTGACCGGCAAGAGCTCGAAGAGACCTATCGCCTCGGCTGACCCTGATCATGGGGGCCTCGGCGTTGTCGGCCCTACGCTCGCTGCTGCCTGGTGGCGAACCGATAGACCACGTAGGTGAGGGCCAGGATGAAGTCCGCGGCCACCCAGAAAGCGACGATCAGGCCGACTCCGATCGTCGTGCCCACGTCGCCGGCGTCCTGGCAGGCTTTCAGGCTGTCGCCGGTCAGGCCTGAGCAGGATTCATCTGGCCCGTTTCCGCTGGCGGCGCCTGCGATGACCCACACCAGGAAGAGGATCTGCACCGCGAGGAAGAACCAGAAGAAGACTCGGTGGCGCTTCTTGGGAGGCGCCGGCGGTCTCGTGGGTGGCCGGTTCTCAGGAGGAGCCTGCGGAGGTTCGCCCCACTGGTGCGATTGAGGTGGTGGCGTAGCGGCTGGTCGTGGGCCCCAAGCCTGCGGTGGTTGAGCCTGCGGGTTCTGGTTGTCGGAGGCTTCGCTCATTGCTTGTCCTTCCGGGAGGCGCTGTTCTCATCGTGCGCTCGTGATCGCGTCTGCGCCGTCGCTGAGCCCTCCAAGTGGCTTGACAAGTCAACCTGGCTTCCTTAACTTCGAACTTGCTAAGTCAACCTGTCAGGTTGTCTGACGGGTGTCTACGAAGGAGAAGTTCTGTGCGTGCAATCCGAGTTGAGACCTCGTCCGCGACGATCCTGCTGACTGAGGCCCCTGAGCCGAAGGTCAAGGACCGGCAGACGGGCGAGATCGCCAAGGATGCGGTCAGTGGGGAGGCGCTGATGAAGGTCGGCGTCGTCTACATCGACGAGGGGGAGTCGTCGCTCATCGCGGTGACCGTCCCGGAGAGCGGAATCACGGACGGTCTGGCCGTCGGCGCCCCGGTCTCCCTGCCCGGCCTCGTCGCCCGTCCGTGGGAGAGCGTCTTCAGCGGGCAGGCCCGCCACGGCATCGCCTACCGGGCGGCTGCTGTCGTGCCGGGTGCTTTCCCCGTCGGACAGGAGAACTGATCTCGTGTCCGAGCTGATGACCATGGCCGAGCTGGGTGGCCCCCTCGCCTTATTAGGCGGGGCGGTCTACGCCCGGAAGGCGCATCCGGCGGTCTACTGGGCCACGGTCGGGCTGCCCTCATCGGTGGCCCGGCTGGTCGGCTCGTACAGCTCGACCATGGACGCGTGCGGGCTGACGGTTCAGCCGTCTCGTCTGCGGGCCCTGGCGGTGAGGGCCACCACCCGCCGTGAGGTTCGGCCGGTGCCTCCGCGCCGAGGGCTGATTCGTCCCACCTCCACGGGGCTGCGAGTCCGGCTTCGGCTCGCCCCCGGCCAGGAGCCGGCGGACGTGGCCGCCTCGTGTGAGCGGCTGCGGCACGCCTGGGGCGTTCACGCGGTCCACGTTCGCGAGATCAAGCCGGGCGTGGTCGAGCTGCGGTTGGTCGGGTTCGACCTGCTGCGCAACGTGAAGATGCCGCGCCGCGCGGGGCACGACCTCCTCGCCGTGCCGGTGGCTCTGCGGGAGGACGCGACCGTGTTCGTCCGCGACTACCGGGCCGTTCCTCACGAACTCGTCCTCGGCGCCACCCTGTCGGGGAAGTCGATGTTCCTCCGCAATCTGCTGACACGGCTGGCCGCTCAACCGGTCGCCCTGGTCGGCATCGACTGCAAGCGAGGCGTCGAGCTGGCGCCCTTCGCTCCGCGACTGTCGGCGTTGGCCACCGACTCCGATGAAGCCGCCGAGCTGCTGCCCGTCCTCGTCCAGGAAATGGAGGACCGCTACGACCTGATCAAGGCACGCCAGGGCATCGCGTCCGGCACGCCCGACGAGGAGATCACCTCTGACGTGTGGGGCCTGCCGGACGACGAACGGCCGCCGCCCATCGTGCTGTTCGTCGACGAGGTGGCCGAACTCTTCCTCGTGGCAAGCCGCAAGGACGAGGAACGACGCGACGAGATGGTGACCCATCTGATCCGACTCGCCCAGCTCGGGCGGGCCGCGGGTATCTACCTGGAGATCTGCGGCCAGCGTTTTGGCGCCGAGCTGGGCAAGGGCGCGACCATGCTCCGCGCTCAACTCACCGGACGCGTCTGCCACCGCGTCAACGACGAGGCTTCGGCCAAGATGGCCCTCGGCGACATCGCCCCCGAAGCGGTCGGCGTCGCGGCCACCATTCCCGCTGAACGTCCGGGCCTGGCCGTGTCCGGCGATACGTCCGGCGGCTGGGGACGCATGCGCACTCCGTACCTGTCCCTCGGCGACGCTGCGGCCATCTGTCGCGAGACTGCCGAACTTGCCCCCGACGTACCGGCCCTGAAGCCGTTCCGGCCACACGTCCCGGCTTTGCCCACGGACACCCCGACCAGTGTGACCAAGCCGCACCCGGCGACCGGCTGACCCACCAACCCACCGGCCGGCGCGACCGCCTCGCGCCAAGTCCCTACCCCCGCCATGCCCGAAACCGAACGAGAGGACGTGATCAGCGTGGCCGAGCGCTCCGTACCGCGTGCCCTTCCGGCCCGCGTGGACGCCGTACTGGTTCAAGCGGTGATCGCTGCCGCGCTGTCCTTCGCACACCTTCATGATCTGGCCGTCGCGGCGGGACAGGACGGCTGGAAGGCGTGGGCCTATCCGATCAGCGTCGATCTGCTGTTGGTGGCGGCCTGGAGGCGGCTGAGGTCGGGGGAGTCCAAAGCGGCCGGGTGGTGCTGGTTCCTGGTCGCACTCACCGCCAGTCTCGGCGCCAACATCGCGACGGCCGGGCTCCTGGACCTCCACCACGTTCCTGCCTCGCTCCGCATCGTCGTGGCCGGTTGGCCGGCGGTCGCCTTCCTCGGCGGAACGCTCCTTGCTCACGGACCCGCGGATCCGGCCCCGGACCCGCGTGAGCAGAACGACGAGCTGACGAACGAAGTGGCGCAACAGGGATCACCCCCCGCGCCTGCGGCTGCGTCCCGGCCCGCTGCCCCTGCTTCGCATCCCGCGCTTGCCGTGCCACCCCCAGATCGACTTCCGACCGCCCTCGTCGACCACGCCCGAAAGGTGGCTGCCGAGCACCGAACCCGAACTGGCGCGCCCATCGACACCGACACCCTGCGAGCCCGCCTTGGTGTGCCGGGCCCGCTCGCCGAAGCCATCGCCGCCCAACTCACCTGACCCCAGGAGACCTTCCGCCCATGCGCCCGTCCACGCTCCGCGCCCTCAACCGGGCCGCCGAGCTGACCCGTCAGAACCGCCTCACCGAAGCACTGCTCATCGCCGAACCCGTGATCCTCGTCGCCGACGACATCGAGAGCGCGGAGATCCGGCGGTGGCTGCTCGACCACGTCGCCGACTTCGCCGGCGAGAACCGCGAGACCGAAGGAGCTCCCCTGATGCCCGCCAACCCTCGCTTCCGCCGGGTCGTCCGCATCGGCCCCGTCCAGGTCGCCACGTACTACGACGGCCGGGGCCGCGAGAAGCACGCTGCCGCCTGCACGGCACCTCGCTGCGGATTCTCGACCGACTACGACAGTCGCGCCGCCGCCGAGCTGGCGGCCCGTACCCACCGCTGCTCGGGCCGCTAGGAGACCGCCGTGACCCTCAGCCTGCCTCTCGTCTTCGTCCTCGGCGTCATCGCCTGGGCCGCGATCAAGTTCCTCGGCGTCCGGATGTGGGTGGCCGTCGTGATCGCCCTCTTCGGCTTCCTGCTCTCTCAGACCTTCCTCGCCCCGGCCATCGAGTCCAGCACCCGCTCCGGGGTCGGCGTCGTCGACGGCACCCATCGCTGAAGGGAGAAACCCCATGCTGTTCCACCCGAAGATGCCCGACGCCGCTCCGGTACCGATCGCACAGACCCTGGCTCGACCGGCCGAGCACCACCACGCCCCGGTGACCACCTGCTCCTGTGCTCACGCCCCGATGGCGTCCGCCGGCCGTCCGGTCGCTCCCCTCATCGGCCGCGGGGCGAGCGCCGTTGCCGCGGTCCTCGTCATCGGCGTCGTGCTGACCGCACTCCTGGCCACGGTCGCCATCACGGCTGTCTCCGTCTCCATCGCGGCCCTGGTGCTGCGCTCCCTGCTCAACAGCGCTCACAAGCGCTGACCCGCCTGCCGGGGCGGTCTCGATACCGCCAAGCATCCCGCCGCCCCGGCAGGCTCGGACCTTCCGACCGAAACCGAAAGGACAGTTCCCATTACTACCGGACGCGTTCCGCCCCCAGTCAAAGAACTGGGCGCGCTCGTCTCCCTGGGCGGCATGCCCACCCTCGTCAAACAGCTCCGAGGCATCGGCGGTTGTACACAGCCTGTGCGCTTGGACGGCCACCGTGTCGAGCACGCGGTCGACACACGTACCGGCGAGATCGGCCGCGTTCTCCACCGCCTCGACTCGGCCTCACTCCCGGCAGGCAACCTCCTCGTACGCTGCAACAATCGCCGCGCGACCCGCTGCCCGGCCTGTGCGGAGACCTACCGCCGGGACACCTTCCACCTGATCACCGCCGGACTGCGGGGCGGCAAAGGCACTCCCGCCACCGTCACCCGCCACCCGAAGGTGTTCGCCACCTTCACCGCCCCCGGCTTCGGCCCCGTCCACAACCGACCCACAGACCGAAGCGGCACAGTCCGAGCCTGCCGCTGTGGACTCCTCCATGAGACCGACGCCGAACTGCTCGGCACGCCCCTGAACCCAGCGACATACGACTACGAAGCTGCCGTCCTCTGGAACGCGCACGCTGGGATGCTCTGGCGGCGCTTCTCCATCTACCTCCGCCGAGAGATAGCCAAGCGGGCCGGTCTCACTCAGAGGGACTTCGCTGACTTCGCCCGGGTCTCCTTCGCCAAGGTCGCCGAGTACCAGAAGCGCGGTGCGGTCCACTTCCACGCCGTCATCCGCATCGACGGTCCCGAGGGTGGAGACACCCCGCCTCCGGCCTGGGCAACCGCCGAGCTGCTCATCGACGCGATTGGCGCCGCTGCTGCTCACTCCCGCATCGATGGCCCCGTCATCGATGGACGCTCGCACGCGTTCGCCTTCGGCAAGCAAATCGACGTACGTGCGATTCGCTCCGCCGACTTTGACGGTGGTCAAGAGCTGACCGAGCGGGCTGTCGCCTCGTACATCGCCAAGTACGCCACCAAGGGCGCCGAGACTGCCACGGGAGCTCTCGACCGCCCACTCAAGTTCCTTGCCGAACTGGCCCAACTCGACGTCAGCGACCATGCGCGCCGCCTGATCCGAACGGCCTGGACGCTCGGCATGCGCAAGGAGTTAGGAGAGCTTCGGCTTCGGGCCTGGGCCCACATGCTCGGCTTCCGCGGCCACTTCTCCACCAAGTCCCGCCGCTACTCGACCACCCTCGGCGCCCTCCGTGACGCTCGCGCCGAGTGGCGCCGCGCCCAAGCCGCAGTGATCACCGAGGACGAGCCGGATACGACTCTCGTTCTTTCGCACTGGGTCTTTGCCGGAATCGGTCTGTCCGCCGTCGAAGCCTGGCTCGCTGCCTCCCTCGAACCCGCTCTCGGTACGGAAGGAGAACCGACGTGAACTCGCGGCGCGACGAATTGATGACCGTTCGCCAGGTCCTGGACGAGCTGGGCGGGGTCTCTCGCCGAACGTTCTACCGCTGGCGTGAGCTGGGGCATGGGCCGGCCGCATTCAAGCTGCCCAACGGAGAGCTTCGGGTGTGGCGGAGTGACTTCTCCACGTGGCTGCGAGAACTGGAGGCCGCGGCGTGAAGTCTCTCGACGTGAAGGTCTGGGCCGTTCGGAAGCGCGATACGAAGACGCCCTCGTACGGCGTTCGGTGGTCCGTGGCGGGTAACGTCTTCTCCGACTCGTTCCGAACGAAGGCACTCGCCGATCACTACCGCTCGAAGCTGATGCGGGCGATGCGCGAGGGCGAGGAGTTCGACCAGGCGTCCGGACTTCCGGACTCGATGGAACCGAAGAAGTCGGTTGTGTCCTGGTACGACTTCGCCCTCCGGTACCTCGCCATGAAATGGCCGCATGCCGCTCCCAATACGCGCGACGGCATCAATGAGTCTCTGACCAGTGTGACCGTGGAGCTCCTCGATGAGCGGGCTGGACGGCCGTCCGACCAAGCCATCCGTAGGGCACTGCGCAACTGGGCTTTCGTCCTGCCGGGGCCCGACGACCGAGAGGTCTCGGACGACGTGCGGAACGTCCTTCACTGGGTGTCGAAGGCATCGCGGCCGCTGGCCGATCTCGCTGAACCGGCGACGGCCCGTGCGGTACTGGACTCGCTGAAGCTCAAGCTCGACGGCACGGCCGCGGCAGCCGAGACCGTGCGGCGGAAGAGGCGGACCCTCGTCAACGCTGCCAACTATGCGGTCGACCTGGGGGAACTGCGCGAAAATCCGATCACGGCCGTCCGCTGGCAGAAACCGAAGGTCTCCAACCAGGTCGACCCTCGCATTGTCGCGAACCCCGAGCAGGCTCGGAATCTCCTGACGGCCGTTTCCTATGTGGGCGGATACCGGCGGGCCCGTGGTCGGCGTCTGGTGGGTCTCTTCGCTGCCATGTACTTCGGTGGGCTCCGGCCGGCTGAAGCGATCGGCCTCGTCGAGACGGACCTGAGCCTCCCCGAAGAGGGCTGGGGATCGGCGCTGCTTCATCGGACTCGTCCGTCGGTCGGCAAGCAGTGGACCGACTCGGGGGAGACCCACGACGACCGCGGTTTGAAGAACCGGCCGGTTGAGGACGTCCGACGCGTGCCGATTCCGCCCCACCTCGTTTCCGCACTCCGCGAGCACTTGGCCACCTTTGGCACGGCGGACGACGGGCGGCTCTTCTTCAGCGAGAAGGGCTCGATCGTCCCGTCCTCGACCTATTACCGGGTGTGGCAGGAGGCCCGCCTTCTCGCGCTCCCGCCGTCCGCCGCGGCCTCGCCGCTCGCGAGCCGCCCGTACGACCTGCGGCACTCAGCGCTGTCGACGTGGCTCAACGCGGGGGTCGACCCGACCGAGGTTGCCGAGCGCGCCGGCAACAGCGTTGAGGTCCTGCTGACCCGCTACGCGAAGTGTCTCGACGGACGGCAGGACGTCGCCAACCGGCGTATCGAGGATCTGCTCCGCGAATACGAGTGAGAGACCCTGCACCCCACCGAGGCCCCGGGCAACTTGTCCGGGGCCTCTCTCGTCATGAGCCCTACCTGCTGCGACGCTTCGAGCCGAGAGCGGACGAGGGGGACTCGTGGAGCTGAAGGTTACGCGCTGGAAGCGGTACGGACATGATCGCCTGTACGCGAACCTGCCTGATGGCACGGCGGTCGGCTGGGCGGATGTGAAGACGGGGGACATCACGGTCCTGGTCGCCGAGTATCGCGACGACGTGATCGCCGTCCTGACAGACCACCTACAGAACAACCCCGAACCGGTCCCGCCGCAGAAGACGCCCAGGACGCCTGCGGCTGAGGCGCCCCCGCTACTGCCGCTTCTGACGGCGGCCGACGACCTGTCCGCCAACCGTCCCGGTGAGTCTCTGCTCGACAAATCCGGGCCAGGCCTGATCAAGCGAGTCGTCTCACAGCTCTTGCGGCGCCCCGCCGAGTGGGACTCCTGGCGGAAGGGCCTGGCGGGGGAGCAGGGGGTGGGAGCCGAGCTGAACCGCTTGGAGCGGCACGGCTGGCGCGTCCTGCACTCCATCCTCTTGGCCGACAAGGTGGACGTGGACCATTTGTTGATCGGGCCCGGTGGCGTGTTCAGCATCAATACGAAGCACCACCACAAAAGGGCTGTATGGGTCGGCGACGACTCTGTGAAGGTCGATCACGGAAAGCCAGCGCCCTATGCGCGCAAGAGCCGGGCGGAGGCCAAGCGGGTAGCTCGAGTGCTTGAGCGCTACTGCGGCTTTCCCGTACCGGTGGAGCCGGTGCTCGTTTTCGTGGGCGTGACCGATTTGAAGGTGGTCGCCACGCAGCTCAGCGTGCGCGTGTACCGGGAGCGTGAGGTGGCGGCACTGGCACCGCTCTCAGGGGTGCTGCCGGCTGAACAGATCGAGGTGTACGACGTCGCCCGTCATCGCCAAGCTTGGATTGGGGCCTCAGTCAGCTCTTCTCGGTAAAGTGTCGGCCCTTTCTGTGAGAGCTGTGGGGAGTCTCCATGGCGTGGCCGACGTCGGGCGGGGTGCCCTGTCAGTGCCGTCCTTTACGCTCCGCTCCTGATCAAGCAGTTCGGATGGGGAGGGGATACGGATGGGCGGAAACGAGTGGAGTCACACGGGCCCATATCAGCGTGATCTGGTGGCTGCATTCCGGCAGGCTCAGGAGGACGAGTTGGCGCGGGACAACCACGGTTTCGAGGGCCAGTCCGTCGAGGAACTGCGGCGCGACCCTGAGTGGCAGGAGTACATATTCACCGGTGGCACGTGCACCGTGCTCGACTTCCCGCTCATGATCGAAGCCGCGGACACCGATGACGGTCCGTTCATGCGGCCGCTGACCGATGAGGAGGTGCGTGCGTGGGCTCCTCACGGCCGGCCCACCTACGAAGAGTGGGACGCCGCTCTCGACTCCGAGCGGTTGAGCTTCCCGAACCGTGCCCAGGGGAACTGCACAGTGCTCTACCGGGATGGCAGACCCGCGCAGATCGGCTATTGGGGGACCACCGCCGACTAGGGGGGCCGATACCGCTTCGCGATGTGGCCCCGTCCTCGTCCGGGGTCACATCGCTTTGGTGGGACTCACCTGGGGGAACGTCTCAAGATCCCGTCCACGCCTCGTCCACAGACCCCGACATGGAGCTGCTTCGGGCGGCATCTGCCTGCACATACGCGAAGACCCCGGCCTCAGCGTTTCCGCTGGTGACGGGGTCTTTGGGCACCTTATGAAGGGTGCCCCCGGCAGGATTCGAACCTGCGCACACGGCTCCGGAGTGATTGCGCCGATTGAACCTCGCGCCCTGTCTGACCTGCGCTGGAGCCAGTTCATGGTGGTTCAGGGACACACACTGTGTCGGAGCTGTGTCGCACGATCCCGCAGTTAGAGGGCGTCTGAAAAGCCTGTCAGCGGGCTGGACTTGCGAGGCGCCGCACCAGGAGCATGGCCATGGCGAGATAGATGGCATTCTCAGAGCAGACGCGCAGGTACTCGTAGTCCTTCGACAGGCGGCGGCACCGTCCCAGCCAGGCGAACGTCCGCTCTACCACCCAACGCCGCGGGATCACCGCGAAGAGGGGCACTGCCGGAGGCGGTGCCCCTGCCTTCGCCCAGGTCGAGCGGAATCCTCCGTCGTGGCGCTGCACAACCTCCATAGTGATGCCGGTGGCTTCCTGGGCCCAGGTATGGAAGTCGGTGCCGCGGTAGCCCTGATCCGCCCACACGTGCCGAAGGCGCGCTGGGAGTGGGATCGCGGCCGAGCTGCACACGTTCGTGCTCACGCAGCGCTGTCAGCATCCGCTCCCACACGCCTTCTTGCTGCCATCGCCGCCAGTAGTGGTAGACGGTCTGCCACGGCGGCAGGTCATGCGGCAGCAGTCTCCAAGCGCAGCCGGCCCGCAGCCAGTACGCCAGTGCGTTGAGGATCTCCCGACGGGTGTGTTTTGCCGGTCGCCCACCGGGCTTGACCGCCGGAACCAGCGGACAGAGGATCTCCCACTCCGGATCGGACAGATCCGTCGAGTATCGGGTACCCAGCCCGCACACCCCAGCCCCCGAAAGTGCGACACCACCCCGCTACCAGGCGACTTGCCCGCTGACAGGTTTTTCAGACGCCCTCTAGGTGTCCTCGCGTGGCCCCGAGACGGCTCAGGGCTGCCGTCGAGTTCACGCGCTCCTGGTCGCTGACGGTGGGGAGGTGCTGCTCCAATAGTGATCTTGCGCTACGAGGCGAGAGTGCTATACCTTCACGTGATCTTCACATGCATGGAGGAAATGAATGGCTGGCGTGGCCTACTGCCCGAAGGACGACTCACCGCTTACGTACGTGGGACCGCGTGAGTGGTACTGCCCGAACTGCGGGTCCCATTACGACAGTCCGCCCCGGGGATGACGAGCGCTCATCAGCTCTTCCGCGCCTAGGTCGGTGAAGCTCCTGGTAGACGGGTTCTCGACCAAGATCACCCGTACCGCCAGGAGCTTCGCGTGCTTGTTTGCCCGTCGTCGATCGACCTGTCCAGTCGCACTCTGCGGTACCTGACCGGGCAGCTCGCAGGCCGCCGCAGGGAGATCGGTACCCGGTGGCGGCGGCCGGCGCCGGGCGTCAAGCCCTGCTCGCCCCGCCCAGCTGCGGTGCGGTGACACCTGTGCCCAGTTCGCTGCCGGGTTCAGTATCGGGATCGCGACGGTCTACCGCTACATACACGAGGCTGTCGAGGTTCTGACCACACTGGCTCCCACCCTGGCCGAGGCGATGACGACGGCCCGGACGAAGGCGTTCGTCATCCTGGACGGCGCGCCGCCACCGATCGACCGGATCGCCGCCGACACCCCGTACTGCTCCGGGAAACATAAACGCCACGGCATGAACGTGCGGGTCCTCGCCGATCCGCTCGGACGTCTGCTGTGGACCTCAGCGGTGCTGCCGGCTCGACTCACGATCTGACGGCCGCCCGGCACCACGGGATCATCGACGCGCTCACCACCGCAGAGCTGAAGTGCTGGGAGGACAAGGCGTATCAGGGGGCCGGCGGTCCCCTCCGAGTCCCGTTCCGGGGCCGTCGTCTCAAGCGATGGAAGCGGCGCCACAACACCACCCACGCCAAGATCCGCTACGTCGGCGAGCAGGCCATAGCCGTCCTGAAAAGCCGGCGTCTGCCCCGCAAGCTCCGCTGCGGCACCAACCGGATCACCGACGTCGTGAAGGCCGTCCCCGTCCTTCACCACGCATCAACACGAGGTTGGAAGAGGCTCGGTGATGAATGGTTGGGTTTCGCGGTCCAGGTCAGTTGGTGTGGCCCAACCGTCGAGTGATTACTCAAACAGTTTGTTCGTGTATGTGAGGGCGGCGTCGATGCTGGCGTCGAGTAGTTCGTCCCTCACGGAGCCCGAACGCTGCAACGCGTCGATATCCCGACGGTCGAAATCGAAGCGGGCCCATGTTCCTAGTTCGGAGGAAATACGGCTCCTCTTGGAGATCTGACGGTAGATGAGTAGCTGGCACATCAGCATCCGCCAGTACACAGGGCGATCTTCGATTCGGAAATTGTAGAGCGGATTACAGAATAGGCCGAGCGATTTGGATCGGCTGTCTGTAGGGGCATCGTATAGGTCTAGGTAGCGGCGCTCGAACTCTGCGATGGTGGTGACCCTGTCGGCGTCGCGGTCCACGCAAAGTTCCACGGCCGGGTCGAGTCGTACGCGTGTCATTCCCTGCCACCAGTAGGTGGCAGGGTTTTGTAGACGCTTCTCCCGCCAACCGGCTACCACAGGATTGTAGATTAGGGTGGGCGCTAGGCTTGCGATGGTGTAGTCATCCTGATGGACTCGATATGCGGCTTGGGCGAGCCGATATATCTCTTCGAGTCGACCGTCGAAGCTCAAGTCGACCAACGTGGTCTTCTCGCTAAGCAGAGTGAAGAGGGCGAGTGGCTCCAATAGGGAGTGAGCCAGGGAAATAACCTCAGATGACTTGGATAGCATCCAGAACGACTTGGTATCGCGAGTGGCGCGCAGTTCGCCCCAGCGTCGAGTGTCCGTGAGGCTGAGGATTCGGTCGGCCGTATAGTCGCAACTCTGTGCGAGCTTGAGGATGATGGGTTCACACTCGGCGTAAATCCTTCTCTTCGCCTCGTATTGATAAGTGCGTCGAGCCTCCGCCTCCGCATCCTCGCGTCCCAGGTTTGACTTGGCGACCTCCAACTCCTTAGAGGTCTTCATAGATAAACGCGAAGTATAGAGAGCTGCGATCGTCGCCAGCAGAGCCGTGGACGCTGTTACGACCGAGGCAACAATCTCTCCAGACATGCAGTCATCCAATCGGTATGCAGTTCGATGAATCCAGCTTCTTGTCAGTTGTTGCCTTACTTGGTGGTGTGGTGTGAGCGGCCTATTCCGGGCGAGAAAGACCCAAGCGCTGTCCTGTACCTGCCTCGCCTGACAGGTGCTGTGTACTCACGGTCACCGATCCATTACGGTACCGCCTGCTGAGGTCCTGGATCAGCCGATGCACCAGAGGCTGATCCAGAACCTTCTGAGTGAACCGAACCTGGCCGCCATGGGGGGCTCACTCGCCACTCACTCGGGAACGGTACGCAGCAACGACGAAGACCCGGACTCAGTGGGACTGAGTCCGGGTCTTCGTCTATGGCACTTCAGCTGATCAGCGCTTGATCCTGCTGCTCTAGCTTGAGTGCCCCCGGCAGGATTCGAACCTGTGCACACGGCTCCGGAGCACAATCAGAGTTCGGTTTGCGAATGTGCCTTGATCAGCAGTTTCCTTGATCTTAGAAGGTGTGCGGTGCTCTGGTGTATCGCAGATAGTGCGAAGTCGGAAGTCGCTTCCAGCTCCTGTGCCCGTTGAGAGGTCGGCTTCGCCAACGGGCTGCAGCACCCGGATGATCTGGCGCGCGAATGGCACGGCTCCTTCGCCCCGAGCTAGGGACGGAGTGGTCGCTGGAGTCTGCTCGGCTGATCGGTCGGGCTGCGAAAGAGCTGTCGACACAGGCCAGGAGGCGCCCAAGATTAACGCCGTTGGTACGATTGAGGGTTTTACGTCCCTCGGGCCTATAGGTCTGATTGGGGGACATCGGGCCTGCGCATAGGTGCTCGGCATGACCGAGTCGGCTATGTTCGACTATTGGGAAAAGATGTCGTACCCATGGGAAAGGGGAAAAATGGGGCTCCTGTTGCCATACTTTGTGGATGACGCCGATAAGGCTCGCACGCGCGAACAGCAAGTAAAGTTCATCACCGAAGTTCGCGACGAGGCTAAAGCGGAGTACTCCAAATGGAAGAAGACGGAGAAAAGGTGGCTCAAGGCTCACTATATTTTTGGATTGCCCCCTGTTGCACTATCCGCCATTGCCGGATTGACTGCTTTCTACTCGACGGCGGGAAGGATTCCAGCTGCAATCTTGGCATGCACTGCAGCTGTCACGGGGGCTATCTCGGCATTCCTAAACTGTGAAAAGTATCGCTCGGATGCGGAGCGTCGAGTCGGAGCCTGGCAGGTATTGGAAATGGAAGCGAAAATGGCCCTGGCGAACCCTCAGGGAGACATGAAGGAGAAATTGCTTGGAATGCGGGACCTTTATGTCGAGATCCGTTTCAAGGGTGGACAGGAGGGGATCTACGAAAAGATGATGAAAGTGAAGCAATAGCAACTCGTTTCCGAGGTCTTTCTGGATCGTCACCATTGCCCCGGAGATTGACCTGGGGCCAGGGCGGTGTTGCTGCAGACTTTTGCGTGGCTCCCAGCAGGTTTTGGCCTATGCACACCGACTCCTCCGGAAGGGTCCTTGAGTCCCCGCGTCTCTGCTGGTTAGGGGGCTTGCGTGGCCACTCGGCGGCTTCCTTTCTGCGAGCAGCCTGCCGCGCTGACACTTGCCCTTGGAAGTTCACCTCCCCTCCAGGCTAGTCACGGTCCTGGCAGGACAGCCGTGAACCGACGTTTGAACCCCACTTCCTCTCGATTGCCGGTTACCGATCCCAGTAGCCCAGCGAGTCCAAGCCTCGGCGTCCTGTCCTATTCGAACGGGCCTGGGTGCTGTTCATCTGGTGCCGCTCGGGTAATCTCGGCTCCCTCTGGCAGCACCTCTACACTTCTACACGTAGAGATGCGCATCCCATCTGTGGTGATCCGTACATAAACACTGTCGTCAGGCTGCTCGATTCTCCCAATGGCCTGCTCGATCTCATTCCATGAATTGAGGTAGAGCTCGATCGAGTTTCTGTAGCGATGCTCGATCTCCGCAATCTCTAGATGATCTTCATGGACTTTGATTACCTTTGATTCGAGAATTACAGGCTTGCCTGAAATGTAAATGACCGTCAATGCGTTTCCGTTGAAGTGGCCTGGTGCCCTCCTTGTTTGTAGCCGAGACAAGATCCGGGAAACGGCGCTCTTTGTTGCCAGCCATGCATCCTTCCCCATCTCGCTAAAATATCCTTGCAGGAACGGTGTTGCTGCAGCGCTCAGGGTGATTAGGAGAATTGCCTCGAGTGCGAATCCGTGCCTCATTCCCCCGTGCCCCCCGTGCCCCCCGTGGCCAGGTCTTCCTTGTCTTGGAGGTGCGGATACCGATACAGGGAGATCCTGTGATGCGAGTTCGGCGTCCTCTTCGGTAAAGTCGCCGAAGGGGGAATTGGGGACGTATACTTGGATGGAGGCGTCGGGGGTGATCACGGTGCATCTATTTCATGTCCAACAGCATTAGAAACGGCAGCGCACTTGAGTGTGGGCTATCCTAGTGAATTTTTTACACCAATTGTATGGTGATTCTGCGGCGAGGCGGATGCTTGCCAGCTTCGGAGCAGTTCGACGTCACATTTTGCAACTGCTTACGGAAGGGTGCTGAGCCTCTTGGTCAGTCGAAGGCGCGGTTGCCAAATTCGACTCCATGCCAGAGCGATCTGAGCACCACCTTGGGGTGACGTGAGGCCATCGAGGGCCCGACCTGCGGGTCCCCTAGCTTGGTGCAGTGCGGGCCGTGATCGCACACGCCGCTTCATCAGCGTAATTCGCACTGTGAGCCGACTACCCCAGCCACAGCGGGTTTTCCCGCCTCTGCCTGCATGCACGTAGCATGCAGCCTTGGCGCGGCAAGTCGGGGCGAAGACAGAGGCAGGCCGCGTCGTGCGCGGGCCTTGACCAAGCAGGCAGGGTTTGACGTCCCCCGTTCCATCCCTCTTGCACAGTTTGATCGGAAGCCGCTTTCGACTCCTGCGCCCGTTGAGAGGCCGGCTTCGCCGACGGGCTGAAACACCCAGGGTGTTACAGCCTGTCTGTGGCCGGACAGCCCGGACAGCGATTCTCCAAGCCGTCCGGGCTGTTTGTGCAGGTGAGGGCCTTAACCGGACAGCCGAGTCCGGACACCTCCTGCGTAGTCCTAGCTCTGGAGGGCACTCAGGGGCAAACGGCGTGCGGCAGCTGCGCGGCCTGCACTCGTCGTTTGACCCTCAACTTTGAGCCCTGTGGCTCGAACAGCGCTCTACCTGCCCTTGTTTCCCGCGTTCACTCTGTCAAGTGCGACTAGCTCGACAACTGGCTGAGTGTGGGGAGCGCTTGGAGGGTTGCTGGTGGCCTACGTTCCAATTTTGAAGGGTAAGGCGGGCGAGTTTCTGGCGTTGGGTCACGCATCGGTGCAGGTGCAGGCTCAGCTCCGCCCCGTGATGGAGATCGTGCCGGACTTGGAGCTCCGAGACCTGCTGGAGACCTTCTGTGAGCACGCCATGGACAACGTGCCGGACGGCATGGTCCTCGCGGTTGACTGCGGCGCATTGCCACCAGCTCGCGTGCTCAAGGGAGACGTCGGTGGGCCTGTAACGCGAGTTGGCGAGTCTTTGGGGCTACGTGGTGTTGCTATGTCCCCGGTCTTCAGATGTTCCGACCCTGATCACGTGTTGGGGGAGGTGGCAGGGGTAGCCGCGGCCCACCAGCAGGGAGCGTGCCTGCGACTTTCTACGGCCGCTGATTTCAGCGGATCACTACCCAGCAGAGATCAGGTCCACGACTTGCTTCGCGCAGTGCGACTGGCTCCTGAGGAGGTCGACTTACTGATCGATGCCGGTCCAGTGCACTCGGACCGGACCAGGGAAGTTCTGGCGGAAGAGGCCACCGAAGCCCTGAAATATCTCTCGCCCTGGGCCTGGAGACGCGTCTGTGTGGCGGCCGGCGCTTTCCCCGTCAACCTGAGCGGCTTCAGACGAGGCCAGGCCACGCCGGTCGTGAGGGAAGATGCACGGCTTTGGGTGAAGGTCGTTGAGAAGTGGGACGGGCCGCAACCTGACTTTGGGGACTTCGGTGTGACGTACCCCCGCATGCTGCCCAAGAGCCGTGGGACCCCGGACCCCAACATGCGCTACACCACAGAGACGAACTGGCAGGTCTTCGTGTATCCGCGGGTTCGGCAAGGTAACGATGACTTCTTCACGCTCAGCCAGGACCTTGTCAATTCGCCTCACTGGCCTGCCACGGGAGCTGCCACGTCCTGGGGCGACGCGCGCCTTCAGGAGTGCGCCCAACGCCTGCGCCAGAAGGCGGGAGGAGGCACTGAGTGGCGCGCCTGGGCAACCTCGCACCACCTAGCTGTAGTGACGTCTCAACTAACAGCCACCGGCCATCCCTAGGGCTGAGTGGTGTCGGTGCAGGTGCGAACAGGCTTTCAGGAGATGCACTGTCGGTTTGTCCTCACTAGGCCTCTGAGCTGCACAGAGTGCCGCCTACTGAGTGTTCGTCGAAGAATCTTGATACGCATTCGACAGGGCACCCAAATCCTGCCGACGCCCTCGCGGCATGCGGATGAACCCGGCTTTCCTGTCAGTACCGCATGCGACAATGTCTCCCTGTTTCATCATTGGGGGATCGATGGACGATATAGGACGAGTAGTCGTTGCTGCTGGGCATCTGGCAATTAAACAGCGTGGCCCTCGGTGGGCCCATGCCTCCCTGTGTGTCCTGGACTCCGTCTTCTCTATCAATGCCCACTATGAGCGGCACACGGTCCCGACCTGCTACCGCTACGCGGCCTGGGCCGGCATCTCAGTTCCGCTGTCAGGTAGCGCGCAGCTCCCTGTCCCCGACGAGCAACCGCTTCAGGGCTTCGTTACGCACATTCAGACCCACGGCGAAGAAGACTTCTCTTCCAAGGTCCTACAGAACAGGCAGCGCACACGGGCCAACCGCGATGCCCCACTAAAGGTGGAGGCTGCCCGTCAGTACGCCGAGCTTCTGGTATCCCACGGCATCGCAACCCTTGCCGATGCCAACGCACTGTTCGCTGATTTGGACAAGCTGAGGGCCATCGAGCGTGACCTCGCTGGGGTTGCCGGCCACGGCTCCGGCGCACGACTCGCCTACCTGTGGATGCTCTTGGGGGATGACAACCGCATCAAGCCGGACCGTATGGTTCTTCGATGGTTGCAGACCGTGCTGCAGCGCACGGTGACCACGGTCCAAGCGATCAGCATCCTTACTGAGGCTGCGGCGCGTTTGAGTTACACACCGTGGGAGCTGGACCACGCGATCTGGAACAACCAGCGGAAGGGCTGACCATAGTGAATACGTGCGCGCCTCTGTGAGACCCAGTCGGAAGCCATTCGCCCTCGACTCCGGAGCACAATCAGAGTTCGGCTTGCGAATGGCCTCTGACCAGTAGGTTCCTTGATTCCTGGGGGCGCGTAGTACCCTCCTGCATCGCAGATAGTGCGAAGCAGGAAGTCGCCTCCAGCCCCTGTGCCCATTGGAGAGATCGGCTTCGCCGACGTGCTGTAACACTCCGGGTGTTACAGCTGTTCGCAACGGGATGGTTGGACACCGGCACTCTGAACTGCTGTCCTGTGACAGCGAATCTCGTTCGATTGCTACTGAAGTTTGACCACCGCTACGTTCGTGACACTGAGTCTTGACCGGTACGGAGGGGGAGCGAGACCTTCGCATGACGGACGCGGAACGGTTCCTTAAAGAACACCAGGATGTACTTCGGGCGGCACTCGATCACTACGCCCTCACCTGCACGAAGGCACTCTTCGAGCGAGGCGCATCGGGTGAACCTGAGGTTGTCGGCAGGGTGAGAGAGCAACTCACGGACGCTCAGCGAGCCAGGAACGAGCTGTCCGGAGCGCTGGGGGCGGGTTGACAGGAGTTGGGTGGGCAGGGTCCGGCTCTTCTTTACGGCGACTCTGCGTTATCGGCATTTGAGCTGGAGTTTTCCGGTCCCGCAGGTCGGTCGGCTGCCACTGGGAGCAGCCTGGAGCGTTGGGATCGAGTAGGCCGAGCCGGTTCGCCACTTCCGCTGGGCAAAGGGTGGCGAGAGCTTCCCGAGCTGGGACTACGCCGTAAGAAGGGCGAATAGCGACCGGGGCACCTACCCGTCGCACGCGGTCAGACTTCACTTACAACGGTCGAACTTCGTTGCACAGGACAGCCGTCCGGACAGTCGGCCAGGTCGGATGCTAGCTAACCGGTCGAGTGGGCTGAACGTGACGATGCATGTGGCCGCGTGCTCAGGAGTTCCAGACGGGTGCTGAGCGGCATGACGACGGGGGTGCTGTGGATCGAGGGCGACCAGATCGCCCCCGTAGTAACCGTTCCCGACGTCGACGAGGTTTTCCCGGTCAGCAACGTCGAGCGCGCCGAAATCGCTAGCCTGCGGGTCATGGCGGCACGGCTCGGCCGGCAGCCTGGCGCATCGTTCGACCTTGCTACCTCGCTACCTCGCTACCTCGCTGGAGATATCTGCATGTCCGATGAACTCGTGAAGACGTTCGTCCGCAGTTGGTTGGCTGCCAACGTTCGGGCGCGGCAGGCGTTTGCCGACCAGGTCAAGGAGTTGGAGGGATCCGGGCACCGAATCGTCGACGGTGGGCAAGTCGGTTCGTACGACGACGAAGGCCGCTGTTCGTGGGAGGTCACCGACTGGCGCACCGGCGAAGTCCTGGCGTCCGGGCACACCACCATGGAGGAGCAGGACAAGACCACGGATGCACTGGATCCCGGCAACGTTTGGTACCACCGCGACAACATGCACGCGTTCGACCTGGTCGAGGTCGACCTGCCGGAAGGCCTGCCGGAGAGCCTGCACGAACCCCTGATGGAGTGGTTGGAGAACCGAGCGGAAGCCGAGGAGATCGCGGCTTGGCTCGGGGAGCCTGCTGAGGAGATCGAGCACAAGATGAGCGGCCTCGGCTCGGTCAAGGGCTAGTACCGAGCGCTCGTCGCGAACGAGCCGGGGACTGCTTCGTCCCGAAGCACATTTGGGCAGACGGCTAGATCAGGGTGATGTGCGTTGCACCTGTGCTGATGGTTCGTACCGTCCGAGCGCTTACGGCGGAGTGCGTCGGCTCTGTCACGTAGGTAGACACGGACTTGGTCGGGATCGCGTCACTCTGCCCCAGGCGGGATTGGGCGGTCGTGACTAACTCCGCAAGGAAGTCCGAAGCCGATAGCTCCGCGGGGTGGGGCGCCCGGGCCCCGCTCACCCCCCCCCCCCGCGGGGGCGCGCCCCCCCCCCCCCCCCCCCCCCCCCGCCCAGCATGGGGCGCTCGACCCGCAGCCGCCGGCCGCTCGTCTTGTGGTGCGTCCGGATGATCCTCGAACGGGTCGTCAAGGGCCCGGACTGTAGGTCACCCGGTCGGAGCAGTGTGGGGCCCCGGCTCAGGGGGCCAGCAGGCTCTTGCCCGCGCTTGCGTGTCGCGGGAGGAGCGAGAGTCTCGCTGGTCATGCCCAAGGGGTACACGCGCCTGACCTGCCGTCGCTACTGTGTCGTCCACGGAGTCGAGGGGGGTTATGGAGACGGTGGGGGATGAGCTGGGCCCGGATGTGGGCGAAGATGAAGACGAAGACGACGCGTTGCTTACCGCGCCGACTGAGCTGCTGGATGGCAATCTGCCCAAGAACGCCAGACAGGAACACTTCAGTCTTGCCTACCTCCGCATGGTGACCTACGCGGCTGGTTGCTCCATCAAGGTGCACGAGACCGACTACGAAGGCCTCGACATAACCGTCACGTCGGCAGCAGACCATGAGTTTTACTACGGTCCGGAGTTCAATGTGCAGATGAAGTGCACGACGCGGACCGAGTTGCTGCGCAAGAAACATATGGCGTGGCCGATGAAGCCCGATACGTACAAAAAGCTAATCCAGCCTAAAAGAATGGCTCCCTCGTACCTCATGGTGCTGCTGGTGCCAGGGGAGCCGGAATCGTGGCTGGAGATCGACGAGAGCCAACTGCTAACTCGGAGTCGGATGTATTGGCAGGAGGCCGCCCTGCTGCCCCCCTTCAAGGAGGGGAACGAAACGCAGACGGTCCAGCTCCCGCGGAGTAACCTGTTTGATGTTTCCCAGCTCTTGGGGATCATGAAGAAGATTGGCGAAGGGGGTGGAGTCTGGTGAGCAGATCTGCGCTTGAGAGCTACCGCGAAGCGGCAAGCGCACTCGCCCCAACAGCTGTCTCCCAGTTTTTGGCTGCACACCACTGGGAACTTGAAGCTACGCAGAGTGACATCAAGCAAATTTGGCGTTTGCCAAGGGGTGGCGGCGTGGCTGATGCACGCATCATGCTCCCCTTGGCGACGGACTACGTCGACTTCAAGCAGCGATTCAATGACACGCTCTTCGCTCTAGGTAGCATTCACGATTGGGATGCCGTCGAGCTCTATGAGCAAATTGTCGCTACCCGGGCTGACCTATTCTTCGTGCGTCTAGATCAGGCTATGCTCGATGGAACAATTCCATTCCGCCAGGCCGAGCTTGCCCTTGAATCGCTCTACAAGATGATGCGTTCGGCCGCCAAGACGGCTGAAAACCCAGAAGGCAGCGGACGGGGACGTACCTCGGCTTCTGTGACCGATTTCCTCGAAGACGATGTGCGGCTCGGCCACACCAAGCGGGGCAGTTTTATTTTCACAATCGTGTCACGGCTGGGAGATCAAGTCCCGGAAACTGATGTCACAGCTGAGATCTCGCCATTCCCGCGCCGTGTTATGGAGACTCTTGCCAGAGGGCTGGAGACAACTCGTCAGTTGACGCAACAGTGGGACGATTCCGTTTTGGAAAGCCCGGGTTCCAGAGGGCTAAGTACAGGGCTGGTCGAATCCCTAGAAGAGTTGACGAAGCCTGCGCACCTCCGTCAACTGGACCTCTCCTTTGAATGGGCAGCAGCAGAGCCGCGTCCTGATGTTGGTCTTGCGACGATTGTCATGGACCGTGACATCTTCCCAGAACTTCTCGCAGTGCGCGAAAGGCTTGTGCGGCAGGAAGAGCCGTCCCGGCATGTAACTCTGCTCGGCACTGTGAAGAAGTTGAGTCGAGACGATAGCGCCAATGATGACGATGACACGGCACTTGTGACAGTCGCTGCTGATGTCAACCGCAAGCAACGCCTCGTGCATATGACGCTTTCAGGTGTCGACCATGATTGGGCGATTTTGGCGTACCAGCAAAGGCTGCCCTTTACTGTTTCTGGCGATCTCGCCTTCGAGCGTGGAGCTTGGCGTCTCACCGGCGACATTTCGGTTGATGCGAGCTTCTTGCAGCATCACGTGGGTCGAGACGTGCGTAACCCAGACAACGGGGATCAATAGGAGTCAGGGGCCGAGCGAGTTGCCGCAGGTCGCCAGTCCGCTGGCATTGCCCACGGGTCGCCCCAGCTGCCCATCCCGTCTTCCGGTGACCCACACACCGTGGAGTGGGGACGGGTTCTCCTGGGCTGATGTCAGACGGAATGGGAGCGCCACCTTCACCACGATGCTGCCCGCAGTCGTCCACGGGCCTCCTCCATCCCGGAGCCTGAGTGCTCTGCCGGTGGCATCCCCTGACCCGCATCTTTTCCTCGACCCAGTCGCCACAGGGTCCGCCGCCCGCGAACCTGAGCCGTCAAGGGCGTGGCCGGCTGCTGGACTGGAGCGGGCGCAGACAAGAGTGCAGGCTCGGGCGGACCGCGCGCCTTGATCAGGTAGGGAGATTTCCGCGTCCTCCTGTTCGCCGCTCCGTCTGCCCGCTCCGGAATGAGCGGGTGTGGCGGGGGCATGTGCCCCGTCTCTGAGTCGCGACTGCTGGGTCCCACGACCTTGGGGTCATGGACATCATCCAAGCCCAACTGGTGCCTGACTTACGCAAACTGGAGATACGCCAGGATTCGCCACCCCCTGTGAGCCCGCTGGCTGGGCGTTCGCGCTTCGCTACCCCCGATCGCCACTTCTCCGCCATGGTCAATGCGCCACTAGAAAAGTCGACAATCTCGTCTAGGGCGGCTATGGCATGGATGAGTCGCCACGGCGCGCTTGAGGAAGGCGGCGACTTGCGGTTTCCTCAACTAGTGCAATAGGGAGAGCGATCTTCCGGGGCGTAAGCGTCCCTGCGTACGCAAAAGGCCTGACCGTGGGGTGCATCCCAGGGCCAGGCCAGTGCGCGGGGCAGGGTGGGCCCGGCCGAGTATGCAGCGGTCGGGCCTATTCGCCCTGACCAGCCGTCCGGCTCACCCATCTTGCGTCACAGAAAGTGCTCAACGCATCCCGCAATGGCAGTGACCGCTGTAAGGAACAGGGCCGCCAGCTGCATCCAGTCTGATTGCCGGCGGCGCCGTTTCCGTCTCGTCGATCGCTCCATCTCGCCCGTTCTCCCATCTCTCTTTGTTCCCAACCTCGTTGGGACCTGCCCGAAGTTGGCAGGCGTTCCAGGAGAGACAGCAACGGACTCTCGCAACCTACTGGAGCTCCAAGGGCACCATGGGCGACCTTCGCTGTTCGCCACCGTTCGCCATAGTGAGCTCTGGGTAGCGCCAGGTGTACAAGCGTCGGGGAAGCCGCGTCCGGCTCCTAGCTCATTGAGATGGCGGCTTCGTGCACGGGTTGAAACACACGGAATGTTGCACGTTCTGTGACCGGACAGCCCGGACAGCGGCTCAATGAGCTGTCCGGACCGTGAGTGCAGGTGAGAGTGCTAACCGGACAGCCGGACAGCCCGGACACGTTCAGCATGGGTCCGTCAGACCCGGACAATCTGTCCGGGTTCGCTCGTGCTCTGTGCCTCACGCTCGCTGTGGGGTTGCTGGAGGCCGAGATCGCCTACTAGCTCCCTGCCGCGTCGGTACCGTGAAAGACGCCCCTACTCAGCAGCGGGAGGCAACACCCCATGCGTGGTCTTGGAGATCACCTCAGCATCGGCGAGCGCATCGCGTTCTACCGGAAGCGCCGCGGCTACACGCAGGAGGTGCTGGCCGGCCTCGTCGGTCGTAGCACCGACTGGCTCGCGAAGATTGAGACCGGGCGACGGAAGCCGCCGCGTATCGACATGCTTGGGGAGTTGGCCCGCATCCTGCGCGTCCAGCTCGGGGACCTGCTTGGACAGACCGTCCTCATGGAGGATGAGCGGCAGCAGGATGACGTCCCCGCGGTTCGTGACGCGCTCATGAGCCCACGGCGCCTCTCACGTCTGCTGTTTGGTCCGGACGCTGACGCTCAGCTCCCGACTCCCGCTCCCGTGGCCGTACGCGTGGAACAGGCCTGGAACGACTACCAGGGCGGACGGCTCGGCACTGTAGTCGCTGCGCTTCCCGCGTTGCTCCAGACGGCGCAGGAGTTGGAAGAGCGAGCCGCGCGTCGCGGCGAGGAGCGCGGCGACTGCTGGGCGGTGTCTGCCCGTACGCATCATCTCGCGGCTACAACACTGGCAAAAATCGGGGAATCGGACGTCTCTTGGCTCGCTGCCGAGCGGGCGATGCGAGCTGCTGATGAGTCGGATGACCCGCTCGTGCTGGCGTCCGCGGCACGGTCTGGCACGCATGCCCTGCTTGCCAACGGGCGCTACGATGACGCCCTCGAACTGGGCAACACGGCCGCGGCCTGGCTGGCGTCCCAGGTATCCGTGCACGATCCATCGGCGCTCAGCCTGCTGGGAATGATTCACCTCCGGGCGGCTGTCGCGGCGGCACGGCATCAGGACCGGCCCACGGCTACGGGTCTGTTAGATCGTGCCGAAGAACTCGCAGGCGACCTCGGGTCGGATGAGAACTACTGGCAGACCGGCTTCGGCCCGACGAACGTCCTGCTCCATCGCCTGTCCATTGAGCTGGATCTCGACAACGTCTCGTACGTTGTGCAGCACGGCCGGATCAACGTCGACCACATGCCGCAGGAGCGCAGCGTCTCGCACCGCATCGACTATGCGCGTGCTCTGTCGCTCGCGGGCCAGGGTGAAGAGGCATTCGCGGCGCTACGCACAGCCGAGCGCACTTCCCCGCAGCTCGTGCGCAACAATCCGAGAGTGCGTGAGACGCTCCGGGACCTGATCAAGCAGTCTCCCGTGACCGGCGGATCGCGTTCATCCGAGGTGTTCGTGATGGCTCAGCGGTGCAGGGCGGTGCAGTGAGTTCAGGCAGACGCGGGGTGCTTGGTGTGGTCGGATCGGCGGCCGGAGGCGTAGAGACGCTGCGCACTGGCCTTGTCGAACCCGCGATGGCGCGAGGGTGGCAGGTGGCTGTCACCCTGACGCCGACTGCTGGTCAGTGGCTACGGATGAACGGCGAAGTCGAGCGGCTGGAAAGGCTCACTGGCCTTCCTGTACGTGACGAACCGCGTCTTCCTGGTGAGGCTCGCCCACATCCAACGGTGGACTGTTACGTGGTCGCCCCTGCCTCGGCCAACATGGTTGCCAAGCTCGCGGTCGGCTTGATGGACAACCAAGCTCTGACCCAGGTTGGTGAGGCTATCGGCACCCTCGGTCTACCGGTTGTCGTCTTCCCACGCGTGAACGCGGCACATGCTCGGCACCCCGCGTGGCAGGGCCACATTGACGCCCTCCGAGCCGGGGGAACTCGCGTCGTCTATGGCCCTGACGTTTGGCCGCTGTACGAGCCAAGGGAAGCGCCGGCTTCGCGCGAGCTGCCATGGACGGCCGTGCTGGACGCCGTGGACACAGGCAGGCCTTGACGACTCGTCAACCTGTTTAACCTGCACGGAAAAGAGGACCCGGACAGAGTGTCCGGGTCCTTGTCTGTCGACGGCCGCATGCTCGTTGGCATGTCAGGGACTAATGATCGAGTCGGCGAGTTAGGAGGCTTGACTCCTGCAGAACTTGCCGCGATCGAAGCGAGTTTGAGCAAGGCGCGCGCCACGGCAGAGCGGTTGGTGAGGCGTGCGGATGAGCTCACTGCGAGGGTGGAGTCTCGTCGCCAACGAGCTGTTCCAAGCGGTCCAGCCGCTCGCCGAGCAGGCGAAGTGCGTCATGAATAGAGCTGAGTTCTGCCGAGAGGGCGGTGAACGCCGGACTGCTGCCGGGTTCGGTCCCGAGCGGCATCGATGGGTCACGGACGAACGTTCCGCGACCTTGCTGGGTGAGAACCAGCCCCTCATCACGCAGCTGGCCGTACGCGTTCTGCACCGTCATGAGCTGCACGCCAAGGTCTTTGGCGAGTTTGCGAGCGGCAGGAAGCCGATCTCCCGGGCCGTACCTGCGGCTCGACCCCGTGATTTTCTCGCGGAACTCCGCAGCGATCTCCTTTGCCGTGGGTGCCTGCTTGGGCGCTTCTGGGCTCTGCTCCATGGGTCCGAGAGTAGCCGGACCTAGGTCAATCTCGGTTTCTCAGGACAACCCGATTGACAGTTCGGATTGACATAGGTCAATCTGAAGTCGCGACGCCGGAACTCCCCAGCAAGGTCGCCCGACATCGCGGCTCTCCCTGCTCCTTCGACTCTGGAGAACGCCCATGCGTACGTACGTAGGCCATCAACAGGCGGTTTCCGCTGATGACTTCGTAGAGCTCGCCCTCGGCACCCCGGTTGAGCTGTGGCTCGGGGTGGAGGGTGAGACGGACGAAGAGCGCGCGGCGCGTGAAGACGCGGCGCGCGACATCCTCGCCGACAACCCGCATCTGCCCGACCGCGTGAGCCGGATCGCCGCTGAAGCGATCGAGGCGTACGCGCCGGAGCTGTTCAAGGTGATCCCGCTGAACCGTCCCACCGGCCGTCGTTCGGTGCGTAAGGGGGCGGCGGCATGAGCGAGGACATCAACTTCCAAGACCGCATGTTTCTGGAGAGCGAGGCCGTCTACCAGCGGATCCTCGACGGCCAGGTCGTCAACGTGGAAGCCGAACTGATGGACGCCCAGCTCCGGGCTTCGGAGGAGGGCGAGTCGGCATGAGTGCTGCGACTGAGGTCATCGGTCGGCCGGCGGTGCCGCCGCTGACGAAGCCGGAGACGGGACTCGCCGGACTGGGCGCGCTAGCCGCGGCCGGGGTCGGGGCTCTGGGGCTGATCGTTTCGTTCGACGCGGTTTCCACTGCTGCGGCCCGGTGGGGGTTCGGTGAGCCGTGGATGTTGCCGGTCGGTATCGACGTGGCGATTCCGGTTTTCACCGTGGCCAACCTGCTGTTGATCCGGATGGACATGGCGTTGGCGTGGGTGCGGTTCGTGCCATGGGCGCTGACGCTCGTCACCTGCGGGCTGAACGTTGCCGCCGGGCATTCCCTGTGGGCGAAGGTCGCGCACGGCACGATGCCGCTGCTGTGGGTGGTGTTCTCCGAGATCGGCGCCCACGTCTATGCCGTGCGGATCGGCGCCGCGACCGGACGGCGGATGGAGAAGGTGCGGTTCTCCCGCTGGATGCTCGCCCCGCGGTCAACGTTTGCCCTGTGGCGGCGGATGACGCTGTGGGAGATCACCTCGTACTCCGAGGCGCTGAAGCGGGAACGCGAGCGGCAGTTAGCCCGCGCCCGGCTGCGTGAGCAGCACGGCCGGCGGTGGCGGTCGAAGACCCCTCGCCCGGAACGCGTGCTGCTGAAGCTGGGCGAGCTGGCCCCGGCGAGCGAGGACGTCCCGCCCCCGCCGCAGCAGACGGACGAACCGGCACCGCAGCCTTCCAAGGCACCGCGCAAGCGCGCGGCCGGCACCAAGGGCAAGGCCAAGACCGGCAAGTTGCCGCGGACCCCGGCGGAACTGCTAGCCGAGGCCCGCGAGGCCACGGCCGAGTGGGCCGATGACGCGATCAACGCCGAAGCCATCCGCACCACGCTGCACTGCTCGGCCGCCAACTCCCGCGTGCTGCGCGACCTGCTGCTCAGCAAGCGCGCCGAGGGGCGCCGCCTGCACACCGTCGACGGCGACGACAGCCAGGGCATCGAGGGGGCGGCGGCATGAACACCCTGGTGAGCATGCTGGCCGCGGCGGCTCCGGTCGCCTCCGGCTGGACAGCGCACACGCTGTGGCTGCGACAGCGTCTGAACGTCGCCCGCCGTGACCCGCTGACTGGGCTGCGGACGCGCGAGGCGTTCACCCGCCGTGCCACTGCTCTGCTGCGGGATGCGCGGGCGGTCGTGGTGCTGGCCGACGTCGACCGCTTCAAGCAGATCAACGACACCTTCGGTCACGCGGCCGGAGACGCGCTGCTGAAGGCGACCGCCGACCGGCTCGCTCACTACGTCGGCCACGGCGGGGTGGCCGGGCGGCTCGGGGGCGATGAATTCGCCGCCGTCCTGATCGATGACCACGGCACCGCTGCCGACCTGCTCGCCGTCCTGCATGGCGTGCTCGCCCGCCCGGTCGACGGCCAGGACCCGGCCGTACACACCACGGTCTCTCTCGGCTGGGTGCGCGCCGCGGACTTCCCCGGCGACGACCTGTCCGCTCTGCTGCGGCGGGCGGATGAAGCGATGTACGCGGCCAAGCAGGGACGCGCCGGCACCCGCCGCGCTGGCTTGGGACGGCTGTTCGCCACCGTCACCGGACGGCGCGCTGGCCGCCCCGGAGCACGGACCGGCGCACCGGTCGCAGGGGTGACTGCCTGATGACCGCCTACGGCAAGTGCTTCGACCCGACCGGCACCCGGTTCGGCATTCCCACCTACCCGTGGCAGTTCGCCCCCAACGGCTACGCCACCCGCCGACAGTTGCGAGCCTCCGGGCTGCGGCCCGGCGGACAGCCGGTCGCCGCCCAGGTGATGCGCCACCACCGCGGCCGCAAGACCGGCGTCCAGGTCGCCTACCTCTACCGCGTCGACCGCGCCAAGCCGGTCCGGCCGATGACCTCGCGCAAGTGGGGCGCGCTCGCCCTGGCGATGCTCGCCCGCCGCACCTGCCCCCAGTGCCAGATCACCTACAGCTACTGCCTCCCGACCTCGCTCGGGATGTGCATCCTCTGCGCCCACCCCGAGGAACAGCGCGCCGCCTGAACCCGAACGGGGCCCGGTCACGACCGACCAAGACAGCGGCCGGGCCCCGCATCCTCCCCGAGAGAAGGAATCCTCAGTGAAACACCCCGACGACGACAACGAACTCTTCAACCGGTTAGAAGCCGAGATGACCGCCGACCCGGCGGGCGGTGTGGTCGACCTGGACAAGGCGCGGTCGGCCCGCACCGAGTCGGCCGACCGCGCCACCGGCACGTCGCCCGACTCCGGGCCCGACCAGTCGGCCGACCCGCAGCCGACCGAGTCGGCCGACCCGAGCGCGGGGGAGTCGGACGACTCCGGCCCGACGATGGTCGACCGTCCCGCCCCGGCGCAGTCGGGCCCCGGTCTGATCGACCGCATCCGCGACTCCAAGCGACTGGACGTCCTGCCCGCGTGGGTGAAGTCGCGCCCGGAGTTCGCCGACGCGATGCGCTGGCTGGCCGGACACGTGGGACACACCGTCGCCTTCCACACGGTCCGCGTGCCGTTCCTGTACCTGCCGAAGCTGGTCTGGCGCTCACCGCGCGGCCTGTTCAACACCCTGTCCAGGATCGGCCGCTGGGCCATCGACGCGGAGGGCGAGCCACTGCGGCAGGCCGAGGCGCGCCGGGAGAACTCCGAGCTGTACCTGAAGCTGTCCCGTCAGCGTGACCGGCGGGTCCGGCTGCGGATGATCCTGACAGTCTTCGCGGCCCTGTTCGCCCTGAGTATGGGCCTGTTCCTGGTGTTCGGCGCGGAGCCGATGACGCAGGTCATCGCAGCCACGGTCACCGTGCTGACGCTGGGCTGGCTCGGTGCGCCGGCGGACGCACCGCTGACCACCCGCGCGGTCATCAAGACCGAGGTGCAGAAGCTGACCAGCGACATCGTGGTCAAGGCTATGGCGTCCATCGGCATCGGCCAGATCGCGAGCGCGGTCGCCAAGGGCCAGGACGGCATCAAGTTCGTCGCCCCGATCACTCGCGAGGGACCGGGCTGGCGCGCGGACATCGACTTGCCGTTGGGCGTCACAGTTGCCGACGTCGCCGACCGGCGCGCCCGGCTCGCCTCCGGCCTGCGCCGCCCCCTCGGCTGCGTGTGGCCGGACGCCGATCCCAGCGAGCACGAGGGGCGGCTCGTCCTGTGGGTGGGCGACCGGGACCTGTCCAAGACCGGCATCGTCAAGTGGCAGCTCGCAGGCGCCCGCAAGCACGACATCTTCAAGAAGATCCCGTTCGGCATCGACCCGCGGGGGCGGGCTCAGTCCGTGCCGATGATCCAGCACAACATCCTGATCGGCTCCCTGCCCGGCCAGGGCAAGACCGCGTCCGTGCGCGTGCTGGCCTGCGGCGCCGCCATGGACCCGTCCGTGGAACTGTGGCTGCACGAGAACAAGGGCACCGGCGACCTGGACGCGCTGGAATGCACCTGCCACCGGTTCGTCTCCGGCATCGACGACGACTCGATCAAGTACGCGGCCGACTCCCTGAAACTGCTGCGCCAGGAGGTCATGCGCCGCGCGGCTGCGATGAAGAAGCTTCCGCGGGACCTGTGCCCGGACAAGCGCATCACCCGCACGATCGCCGACAAGCGCTCGCTCAAGCTGTGGCCGCTGGTCGCCGTGTTCGACGAGTGCCAGAACCTGTTCGCCCACCCCAAGTACGGCAAACAGGCAGGTGACGACGCCGAATTCATCATCAAGCTCGGCCGCGCTCTCGGCGTGGTCCTCATCCTGGCAACCCAACGTCCGGACAAGGACTCACTGCCGACGGGGATCAGCGGCAACGTCTCCATCCGCTTCGCCCTCAGGGTCGCCGGACAGGTCGAGAACGACATGATCCTCGGCACGTCCGCGTACAAGAACGGCGTACGCGCTACCTCGTTCCGCCCGGAGATCGACGCCGGTAACGGCTACCTCGCCGGCGCCACCGCGCTCCCGGTCGTCGTGCGCACCGCCTACCTGGACGACCCGGCCACCAACGCCATCGCCCAGCGCGCCTACGCCCTGCGCAAGGCCGAGGGAACCCTGTCCGGGCACGCGCTCGGAGACGACCCCGAGGCCGCGGCCGGCCCGTCCTACGACCTGCTCGCCGACATCGCCGCCATCGTGCCGCCGTCCGAAGAGCGCGTGTGGAACGAACGGATCGCCGCCCGGCTCGCCGAACTGCGCCCCGAGGTCTACGGCGGCTGGAAGGGCGAGAACGTCACCTCAGCGCTCAAGCCGCACAGCATCAAGACCCGCGACGTGGCTGGGACTACCGACGACGGCACCCGTACCACCCGCCGCGGCATCGTCCGATCTGACCTCGCCAAGGCAATCGCAGAGCGTGACGAAAATCGGGGCGCCGCCTAGCCCTAGTTAGTGCTACCGGTAGCACGACGCCCTGCTACCGGTAGCACCCCTGCTAGCACGCTCCATAGCACCTGATCTGCGATCTAGTGCATAGCACTCCACCTGCGAAAACCCGAAAACCCCGAGAAAGGGCCCCTGATGCCCCTCATCGCCCTTGCTATCGCCTGCCTGATGCTCGTCACATTCTGTTACGGCGGACTGTGTGCGGCCAGCCCGTTCGGGACTTGCCGCAGGTGCAACGGCTTCGGCTTCGCCACGACCACCGACCGCAAGGGACGCCCCAAGCGCGGCAAGAGCTGCCGCCGCTGCAAGGCCACCGGCAAACGCATACGCGCCGGCCGCTGGCTCTATAACCGCGCCCAGCGGATCTACCGCGAAGGCACGCACTGACCGCGGACGCGAGACGGCCGACGGTGCCCGTCATGAGACGTACCCCGCTCTTTGCAGGAGCTAGGTGGGCGCAACCGTCGGCCAGCCGCCGAGGGCTGCCAGCACCTCGGGGCCAGACGCATCAAACCAACCTTCCCAGCGAACCGTCAAAGGAGATTCCCGCCGTGGCCGTCACCGTCTCGCTCGTGGCCCTGTTCGGACTCGTCCTGTTCTTCCTGCTGCGTTCCAAGTCCCTCGGCTACGGCGCCGCGTTCACCGCCGCCGGGTTCGGCTTCTTCCTCGCATCCACCGGCGCCGCCGGACCCATCAATCAACTCGCCGTCGCCGTCATCGACGCCATCCCGCACTCGTGAGGAGTGGGCACGTGAACGAACAGATCATCGCCCGGCACTGGCTCGCCATCATCGCGCCCAAAGCGGCGCCCGCCATCACTACGTCCACCGTGCTGATCCTGGCCCGTATCTGGAACGCCAACGGCGCCGAACACTCCATCGGCAACGCGGTGTTGATGACCGCGCTGTCCCTCGCCGCGGCGGCGGCCGGCGTGTGCGCGAGCATCGGCCAAACTGGAGACTCTGTCATCGCCGGAACCGCGTTCGCTGCCTCGGGCGGGCTCGCCCTCGCCGGGGTCGCCGGATACGCCGACGGGCTGTCCCTGCCGCTGCTGCTGTGGGTCCTGGCCACCGCCATGGCTTACGGGCTCGCCGCGCGGTACTGGCGCACCGACCGCCGTGAGCACCTGGCCCACGAACGGCAGACCAGTGCGCGCCGTGAGGAACACGCCCACATCGAACGCGTCGAAGCCCTGCGCGCCGGAGCACAGATCGAGGTGGCCCGCACCGGCGCCGCCTACGCTGAACAGCTCGCTCAAGCCCTCATCACCCGCGCCGTCCTTCCCGGCTTCGACCCTGCGGTCCTGGAAACGGCCGGCCTGCCGCAACTGTCTTCCGCCAATGAGCGGGAGGCGCGGTGAAGTTCTTCCTCGGAACCCATCAGCCCCAGTGGCTGGGCACGGCGAACGTGCCGCTGTTCGTCTCCTACCGCCGCCTCGCGGGCCGCCGCACGCTCCCTCGCGCCATAGCGCCGTGGGCCCTGGACTCCGGCGGATTCACCGAACTGTCCATGCACGGAGCCTGGCGCACTCCCGCCCACACCTACCTCGCCGCAGTACGGCGCTTCCGCGACGAGATAGGCCTCATGGCCTGGGCTGCGCCCATGGACTGGATGTGCGAACCCTGGATCACCGGACTGACCGGCCTGAGCGTGGGCGAACACCAGCGGCGCACGATCGACAACTTCCTTCACCTGCGCACCGCGGCCCCGGATCTGCCCATCATCCCAGTCCTCCAAGGCTGGGAACTGGACGACTACCTCACCTGCGCTGACGCCTACGAGCGAGCAGGTATCGACCTGACCGCCGAACCCGTCGTCGGACTCGGCTCCGTCTGCCGCCGCCAAGCCACCGGCCAGGCCGCAGCCATCGTCACCACCCTCGCCGCACGCGGCCTCAACCTGCACGGCTTCGGATTCAAGACCCTCGGCCTGCGCAGCTGCGGATACGCACTCACGTCCGCGGACTCCCTCGCCTGGTCCTACGACGCCCGCCGCAAACCCCCACTGCCCGGCCACAGCCACAAGAACTGTGCCAACTGCCTTCCCTACGCCCTTCAGTGGCGCACCCGGACCCTGACCGCCCTGCCGCCCTGGCACCAACCACCCCTCGGCAACGACGCCCAAGACCACACCGCCTGAGAGAGGAATCCCATCCATGTTCGAGATCCGAATCATCTGCGACCCAGCCGACAGCGACCGCGTAACCGCGGCGCTGGCCGCAGCATTCGCCACCGGGCCCGTACGCCAGCATCCTGCCCGCGACAGCCAGCGCACCCGCCTGTACCTCACCGCCGACCACCGCGCCGTCCCGGAGCCGTGGCCCACGCCGGAAGAGGCGTACGCGCTCGCCCCGAGCATCATCAGCGAGATCGGATGGACCGCCCGGACCGCAGCCGACAGGCCGTTCTTCGACGCGCTCAACCGGGAGTTCTGGCTCCGTAAGGCCGCGCTGCTGGACCGTATCGCGTTGAGCAATGAAGCCGACAGCGTCACCAGCGACGCGACCGACCTCGCCACCCGAGCCGCACAACGGCTGATGGAACTGGACGACACGGCCGTCGTCAGCGACCCACGCCACTACTTGCGGCAGCAGTACGCCCACTGGGCCAAGAACCAGTAGCAACGCCGCGGCGGCGGGGGGCTGCCGCCAGGGAACCGGCCCCCCCGGCGGTAGGGGCGCCCGCCGGCGGACAACACCCAGAAAAAAAGCCAGGACCGAACCGG
>NZ_JBHYXD010000016.1:117526-122722 GCF_042751995.1 Streptomyces sp. NPDC059371
ACGCAACTAGTTGCGGCTCCTTTACGCCCACGGGCCAAAGACCCTTTACAAACGCGGCGGCGGCGGGACTCCCCAGCACGGTCGCCCGCCGCCGCGGTTCTCCCTGCCCGCCCGTAGACAGAACAGGAGAACCACCAGCATGCCGTACCCGGATGGCCCTGCCCAGCTCACCGCCGCGCTTGACGCAGCGTCGCGTGACTGGCGCGTCTTCCCCCTTGTCCCCGGCGACAAGCGCCCGGCCGTCTCCGACTGGGAGACCCGCGCCACCGCCGACCCGGACCGCATCATCCGCGCGTGGTCCGTCGGCGCCTTCAACGTCGGTATCGCCACCGGCCCTTCCGGCCTGATCGTCATCGACCTGGACAAGCCCAAGCACCCCGGCGACACCCCGCCGGCCGCGTGGGCCGAGCACGGAGTCACCGACGGCGCCGACGTTCTCGCCGTGCTCTGCGAGCGCCACGGCCAGCCCTTCCCCGGCGACACCTACACCGTTCGCACGTGGAGCGGCGGCATCCACCTGTACTTCCTCGCTCCCGAGGGTGAGCCCCTGCGCAACACCGCCGGGGACAGCGCCCGCGGGCTCGGCTGGAAGGTCGACACCCGCGCCGCCGGCGGACTCGTGGCCGGCGCGGGCAGCATCGTCGCCGGACAGCTGTACGAGATCACCCACGACAGGCCCGTAGCACCCTTGCCGGGCTGGCTCGCCGAACTCCTTCGCCCCGTGCCGCTGCCGCCACAGACGCCCATCACGGTCGCCCTCACCGGCCACGGACGGCGCACCGCCTTTCTCCGCTCCGCGGTCAACGGGGAAGTGGAGCGGGTTACAGGCTCCAGTCCGCACGAGCACAACAACGCGCTCTACATCGCCGCGGTCGCCCTGGGACAGCTCGTTGCCGGAGGCGAGCTGAGCGGAGCCGACGTCACCGGCTGGCTCCTCACCGCCGCCCTCCAAGTCGGCCAGGGCGAACGCGAAGCACGGCGCACCATCGCTTCCGGCCTGCGGGCCGGCGCCCAGCGTCCCCGGACGGTCGCCGCATGAGCGCCAACCCCATCCCGCCCCTGCACCTGTACTCCGTGCCCAGCGACACCGAGGCGGCCCTCGTCCCGCCGCCGAAGCGGGAGCGCCCGCGGACCGCATGGACGGCCGATCAGCTCATGGCCGCCAACTTCCCCGAGCCGAAATGGGCCGTGCCCGGCATCCTCGCCGAGGGCGTCAGCCTGCTGGCCGGACCGCCCAAGGTCGGCAAGTCCTGGCTCTCTCTCGGACTGGCGCTCGCGGTCGCCGCCGGAGGCCAGGCGTTCGACTCCGTGCCCGTCCAGGGCGGACCCGTGCTCTACCTCGCGCTGGAGGACACCCCGCGCCGCCTTCAGACCCGGATGGGCAAGCTCTTGGGCGGACAGCCAGCACCCGCCGGGCTGACCCTGGTCACCGAATGCCCGCCCTTCCCCCAGGGCGGCACCGAGGCCATCGCACAGTGGCTGGACCGCAACCCCGACGCCCGCATGGTCGTCATTGACGTGTTCGCCAAGATGCGCGGACAGGCCCCGCAGGGCGTATCGGCCTACGACGCGGACTATGTCTCGGTCGGCTACGCGAAGCGTCTCGCGGATCACTACGGCATCGCTGTCGTCCTGGTCCACCATGTCCGCAAGGCTGGCTCGGACGATTTCCTGACCGAGGTGTCCGGGACCAACGGCATTGCTGGCGCGGCAGACGCCACCCTCGTACTGAAGCGGGCCCGCGGGCAGGCGGACGGCATCCTGCACGTCACCGGCCGCGACGTGGACGAATCCGAGTACGCCCTCAGCTTCCAAGCCGCCTCCGGCGCCTGGCACTTGCTGGACGGACCGGTCTCTGACCACACCGTCGGAGACACCCGAGCCGCGATCCTGCGGTACCTCCGAGCCCATCCCGGAGTGAAGCCCAAGGACATGGCGGGAGTGCTGCCGCAGGTCGACATGGACACGATCCGTCGGACGTGCTCCCGCATGGCCGAGGCGGGACAGCTCACCAGGGACGGCGGCGGCCGGTACTACCCGAACACCGAGACCCGGACAGAGAGCACCCAACAGGTGTCCGGACTGTCCGGCTGTCCGGTTACCCCATCTGACCAGCCCGAATACCCCGGACAGTCAGAACTGGAGCTGTCCGGCCTGTCCGGTGCGGACGAAGCGGAAGGGACGGCGGAATGAGCGCGCGCACGGTTGACGAAAAGTTGACCGTCAAGGAGGTCATCGCTGATCTGAAGGTCGCCCCGTCGACCTTCTACCGGTGGCGCCAACTCGGCAAGGGACCCCGCGCGATCAAGCTCCCGAACGGCGATGTGCGGATCCGGCGGTCGGAGTACGAGCGCTGGCTCGCGGAGCGGGAGGATGCTGCGTGAGCACCACGAACGACATCCCGGCCGGGCGCCCTCGCGGGTCCGCCCGGCCGGGTTACTCCTTCGACGTCAAGCTCTGGAAGGTCTCCAAGACCGGCCGCAAGTCCCGCCCGTGGCGCCTCCGGTGGGTGGTGGCAGGACGGGTGCACGGCGACACGTTCACAACGTCCGCTCTGGCGGAGAGCCGACGGTCCGAGCTGTGGCAGGCCATGAACCGGCGCGGTGAAGCGTTCGAGATCGAATCTGGACTGCCTGAGTCCGAAGTGCGCGCGGCGGTCGAAGCCGCTGAAGCAGCGGCCGCCGAACCGCCGTTGCGGTGGTTCGAGTTCTGCCGGAAGTATGTCGCTGGGCGGTGGCGTGCAGCGGCAGCCAAAACCCGTGAAGGCATGGCCGACGGTCTCGCGGCCGTGACCCTTGCCATGGTCAAGCGCGGGGACAGCACCCCCAAGGATGAGTACCTGCGGCTGGCCTTCCGGTGGGGGATCGTGCCCGCGAACGAGGGGCAGGCTCCGCCGACCGATCTCAAGGCCGCGTACGAGTGGGTCACGACGACCGACAGGCCCTTGGGGGACCTTGCCGAGGCTGAGGTTCTCGAGGATGTGCTGTACCGCGTCAGCTACAAGCTGGACGGCACCCCAGCGGCGGGCGACACGTACAAGCGGCGTCGCCGGGCCCTGAACGCCGCTCTCGAGCATGCCGTTGCCAGGGGGGAGCTTTCGGAGAACCCGCTTCAGCAGATCCGCCGGAAGCGTGTCGGCTCCAATGAGCTGGTGGACCCGCGTGTGCTGGTGAACGCTGTACAGGCGAGGCAGCTGCTCACAGCTATCTCGTACGTCGGTTCGTGGGACCGATGCAGGGGCCGGCGTCTAGTGGCTTTCTACGCGGTCCTCTACTACGCCGGTCTCCGGCCTGCCGAAGCGGTCGGGCTCCGACTGTCGGACTGCCACCTGCCGGAGAAGGGATGGGGCACGCTCACACTGCGGGAGACGCGCCCGGTATCCGGCAAGCAGTGGACCGACTCAGGCGAGCGGCACGACCGCCGCGGCCTAAAAGCAAGGGAGGTGACAAGCGACCGCCCGGTGCCCATTCCGCCCGTCTTAGTCGCTATCCTCCGGGCTCACTCGGAGGAGTTCGGGACCGCTAAGGAGGGGCGCGTGTTCGGAAACGAGCGTGGGGGCGTGGTCGGCTCATCCACCTATTGGCGAGTGTGGGAAGAAGCGAGGGGATACGCGCTCCCTCCGGAACGCGTCGGCTCGTCCCTGGCCGGGCGCCCGTACGACCTGCGGCATGCCTGCATCACGCGATGGCTGAACGCTGGGGTGCCCATCGCTGAGGTTGCCCGCAGGGTTGGTAACTCCCCGGAAGTTATCCACCGCCGCTACCACGGCTGTATTGATGGCCACGAGGAAGCCGCTAACGAGAAAATCGCGAAGGCTCTGGAGGAAGACGGCGACACGAACTAGCAGAGAGACAGTTCGGGGGCGGACCGTCAGTCTTTGTGTGCCGCCTCTGGCCTTCCTCTGTGAACGCCGTTCGAGTCCACCCTCTTACATGGGATGTGCGAGACCACCGTTGCGGAAGTTGGCGCTTCTCGAGGCAACGGCATGAGAGCTAGGATCGACCCGTGATCAAAGTGGGGGATGAGTTTGGGTTCTGGATCGTTCAGGCGCGCAGTGAGGGAGCGCGCTATTGGGTCCGGTGCCGGTGCGGCACTGAACGCGAGGTCTACACCTCCTCGCTACTCCTTGGGAAGACGGTCTCCTGTGGGTGCATGCGCCTGATGCGCCGACATGAAGTCGGCGAGACGGTGGGGGAGTGGGAGATCGTCTCTTATGAAGGGCTCCCTAGCCGTCGAGCGGTGTGTAAGTGCTCCTGCGGCGCCCTCAAAGAGGTAGACATTTACACGCTGGGGAGGTCCAGCAAATCCTGCGGCCATGACCGGCAGAAGACTTTCACTTCAGAGGCTGGCACAAAGCGTTGTACCGCGTGTGGGGGCGTGAAGCCTCTCGATGACTTCCACAAGGACAGCGGGTCATCGGACGGTCGGCGGCCACGTTGCAAGTTGTGTGTGAAGGAACGCGATGACGCTCGTCGGGAAGACCGGAATCGACGTGCTCGCGAGGCATACAAACAAAATCCGGCAGCGAAGATCGAGAAGACTAGGGCGTACCACCTCGCTCGCCCTGACTGGAGCAGGGAAAAGGCTCGTGAGAGTCATCTGAGACACGCTGATGAGAGAGCGCTGAGGCATCGGGAGCGAGGCAAGGACCCCACGGTGCGTGCGTCCCGGCGTGCGGCTAGCAGGCGTGCCGAGTCACGTCGGCGTGCCATCAAGCGGCTCGCCGAGTCGGAGCACATATCCGAACAGCAGCTTCAGGATCTTGTGGAGCAGTTCAAGGGCGCTTGCTGGATCTGTGGTGATCTATTTGATGCGGAGACGGTGGTACTTCAGGTTGATCACTACAAGCCCTTGTCCAAGGGTGGGCCGCACATCCTGGCTAACCTGCGTCCGGTGTGTGCCGAGTGCAATCTGCGCAAGAGTGGCAGGTGGCCGTTCACTGCCCAAATGAGAGCCGAGGTCGCCGAAGCTGTACGGCGACTCAGAGCAGAGGGCTGAAGTGCCAGCTTCTGCCGCTGGCTGGAAGGGCAGCACGGAGGCGCCGGTGTGTCGGAGGTGTGTCGCGAACGCTGAGAGACAACGAGAGAGGGGGGGGGGGGGGGGGGGGGCCCCGCGGCCCCGCCGCCCCCCCCCCACACCCCGCACCCCGACCCCGAGGTCTGTTGAGGAGGGTTGGCGGCCCCCCGCGTAGAGACC
>NZ_JBHYXD010000016.1:122732-133532 GCF_042751995.1 Streptomyces sp. NPDC059371
TGCTACGCCTCGGCGGGGGGGGGGGGTTGTGGGTGGGCGGGCCCGCTGCTCGTCGCAACACGGGGGGGGGGGGGGGGCCCCCCCCCCCCCCCCCCCCCCTCTACTCTCGGCATCCACCCTGGTCAGCGCTCGACTTCTGCTGTTCCTAGGTGAGTGCCCCCGGCAGGATTCGAACCTGCGCACACGGCTCCGGAGGCCGTTGCTCTATCCCCTGAGCTACGGGGGCGTGTCGGGCGCTTTGTGTGCGGCGACGGGTAGAACCCTACCAGCTCCTTCAGGGGTGATCGCCACGTCTTTTGGTCGGGGCGGGTGGTGTTGCGGGGGCGGGAGGGAGGGGCGAGTGGGGGAGTGGGGTGGAGGCGGCGCCGATGGTGGGGTGGGGGCGGCTCGGGGGGTGGGGCCGCACGGGGTGGAAGTGGGGAAAACCCGGACGCGGCGGTGGGCGCGGACCTACTCTCGAGTTGTGCCAGGCGTGTCCGGTCGGGTGCTTGTTGTGGACGACAACAAGGTCATCCGGCAACTGATCAGGGTCAACCTCGAGCTGGAGGGTCTCGAGGTCGTGACCGCGGCTGATGGTGCCGAGTGTCTGGACGTCGTTCATCAGGTTCGGCCCGATGTCGTCACCCTCGACGTCGTGATGCCCCGGCTCGACGGTCTGCGTACCGCCGCTCGGCTGCGGGCCGATCCCCGGACCCGGAATCTGCCCCTCGCCATCGTCAGCGCCTGTACGCAGTACGAGGTCGAGAGTGGGCTCGACGTCGGTGTCGACGCCTTTCTCGCCAAGCCCTTCGAGCCGTCCGAACTCGTCCGTCTCGTACGGCAGTTGATGGAAGGGCGTGATCCGGGTGAGGGTGCCGGCGGGAGCGCCGGTGGCGCCGTCGAGGAGGCCGAGCGCGCGGGGCGCACCGGTCATCACTGAGTCGGGTCACCGAGTGGCCGGGCACCGGTTCGTCACGAGTCGCGTCGCGGAGCGAACGGGGCACCGGTTCATCATTGAGTCGCGTCGCCGAGCGGGTGGCGCACCGGATCACTGAGTCGCGTACCGAGTGGGCTGCGCCCCGGTCGTCACTGAGTCGCGTCGTCGCGTCGTAAGCACCGGTCCCGGTCAATGAGCCGTGTCGTCACCGGTCGGCTCGGTCGTCCGTGCCGGGCTGCTCGGCTGTCCGTCGAGCGGCCGAGCAGCCCGAGTGGGGCCGTCCGCCACTCATTCATACGCGGGACCGCGAGGTTCATCCTCGTGTGCGTGCCCGGCCGCCGCCCTCCACTGCTCAGCACGTTCACGGATTACGCCCCCTACGCCCCCTACGCCCCCTACGTCCCTCGCTTCGCCCCGGTCCGGCTCGATCGCGGCTCGACCGGGTGGCGGGGCGGGGCGGCTGGCACCGGCCGGCTCAAGAGCGCCGGCATCCCAACCGACCCCGGCATCCCAACCGACCCCGGCATCCCAGCCGACCCCGGCATCCGCAACCACTGCAACCACTGCAACCACTGCACCCACAACCGCGTTCCGCCGAGCGGCCCCCGGCAACCACCCCCGCGGTCCCCGCCACCGTCCACCGCCCCCGCGGTCCCCCGCCCCCCGTCCACATCCCGGACCATCCCGAAACCGGCTCGCTTTCCCACCCCCCTCCTCCCCTAGGCTTGTCCCGTGACTCCCGTCGAGCTCTCCCGTACCGTGCTGCGCGCGGTGCGTCGTGCTGTCGACGTGGGGGAGCTGGGCGGTGTCTCGGTGCCCGAGCGTGTGGTCGTCACGCCGCCGGGGCCCGGTGGGTGCGGGGACTACGCGAGCACCATCGCGCTGCGGCTGGCCGGGCAGGCTCGGCGGCCGGCGCTCGAAGTCGCCGAGACCCTGCGGACGTACATCGCGCGTGAACCCGGCGTCGCCGACGTCACCGTCACCGGACCCGGGTTCCTCAACATCACCCTCGCGGGTGGCGCCTCCGCCGATCTGGTGGGGGCGGTGCTGGAGCAGGGCACGCGGTACGGGCACGGCGACTCCCTGACCGGGCAGGTCGTCGAGCTGCGCGTGCCCTACGACACCAGGGCCGAGATCGTCGCCGACACCCTCGTACGGATCGTCGCCACCCAGGGCGGCCGTGCCGAGGTCCGGCACTCCGAACCCGTGAATCTCCGGCCCGTGCCCGCGCCCGAGGACCCCGCCCCGCTCGGTCACGACGCCGCCCGCTGGGCTCTGCTCCATCCCGCGCCGCACGACCGGCCCCGGATCAGCGCCGATCACCTCCTCCAGCGCGAGAGCAACCCTCTCTTCCGCGTCCGTTACGCCCACGCCCGTACCCGGGCCCTGCACCGCAACGCCGCCACCCTCGGCTACGGCCGCACCATGGCCCTCAGGGGTGTACACGCCCCTGCCGTACCTGCGGGCGCCCCCCTCGGGGCATCCGACCCCACCCCCACCCCCACCCCCGCCCCCGGCGAAGCCGATCTCCTCGCCGCTCTGGCCGAATATCCGCATGCCCTGCGTCTCGCCGCGCGGCTTCGGGCGCCCGACCGGCTGGCGCGGCAGCTTGTCGTGACCGCTGACGCGCTTCTCGGTTTTCAGCACGCCGTGCTGCCGCTCGGCGACGAGAAACCCTCGGCCGCCCACCGTGCCCGGCTCGCGCTCGCCGAAGCCGCCGGGGCGGTGCTGGCCGGCGGCCTGTCCCTGCTCGGCATCAGCGCACCCGAATACCTTTGACGAAGTAGAGAGCACCGCAGACATGAGTCGTTCCGCACACCCCGCCGGGCCCCGTCACGCCGACGTCCTCACCGAGGGCCACTACAGCGCCCCGCCCGCCGACCTCAACGCCCTCGACCCGAAGGTGTGGTCGCACACCGTCAGCCGTACGGAGGACGGTGTCGTGAGCGTTGGGGGACTCGAAGTCACCGCGCTGGCCGAGGAGTTCGGCACTCCCGCGTACTTCCTCGACGAGAGCGACTTCCGGGAGCGGGCGCGTGCCTGGCGCACCGCGTTCGGGCACGACGCGGACGTCTTCTACGCGGGCAAGGCCTTCCTCTCGCGTGCCGTCGTACGGTGGCTGCACGAGGAGGGGCTGAACCTGGACGTGTGTTCCGGGGGTGAGCTGGCGACCGCCCTGTCGGCCGGGATGCCCGCCGACCGCATCGCCTTCCACGGCAACAACAAGTCCGAGGACGAGATCCGTACGGCCGTCGAGGCCGGTGTCGGGCGGATCGTGCTCGACTCCTTCCAGGAGATCGTGCGGGTCGCGCACATCGCGCAGTCCCTCGGCACGCGGCAGCGGGTGCAGATCCGGGTGACGGTGGGCGTCGAGGCGCACACGCACGAGTTCATCGCCACCGCGCACGAGGACCAGAAGTTCGGGATCGCGCTCGCCGACGGGCAGGCCGCCGAGGCCGTGCGGCGCGCGCTCGCGCTCGACGCGCTCGAACTCGTCGGGATCCACTCGCACATCGGCTCGCAGATCTTCGACATGGCCGGCTTCGAGGTCGCCGCCCGGCGCGTCGTCGCGCTGCTGGCCGCCGTGCGCGACGAGCACGGCGTCGAACTGCCCGAGATCGACCTCGGCGGCGGTCTCGGCATCGCGTACACCAGCGACGACGACCCGCGCGAGCCGCACGAGATCGCCAAGGCGCTGAGCGAGATCGTGACCCGTGAGTGCGAGGCCGCGAAGCTGCGTACGCCGCGGATCTCCGTGGAGCCGGGGCGCGCCATCGTCGGTCCGACCGCGTTCACGCTGTACGAGGTCGGCACGATCAAGCCGCTCGACGGTCTGCGCACCTACGTCTCGGTGGACGGCGGCATGTCCGACAACATCCGGACCGCGCTGTACGACGCCGAGTACAGCGTCGCCCTCGTCTCGCGCACCTCCGACGCCGAGCCGATGCTCGCGCGTGTCGTCGGCAAGCACTGCGAGAGCGGGGACATCGTGGTCAAGGACGCGTTCCTGCCGGCCGACCTCGCGCCGGGCGACCTGATCGCGGTGCCGGCCACCGGCGCGTACTGCCGGTCCATGGCCAGCAACTACAACCACGCCCTGCGCCCGCCGGTCGTCGCCGTGAAGGACGGCGTGGCGCGAGTGATCGTCCGCCGTGAGACGGAGGAGGACCTCCTGCGTCTCGATGTCGGGTGACGTCAGGTGACGTCGAGTGACAAGCGGTGATGTCAGGTGATCGGATGGACCGGATCCGGCGGGTCTGGACCGGGGCGGAAGATCTCCTGTCGTCGCCTACCAGAAAAATGAAATGGACGTCTCACGATCCGGACGAGGGGTAGAAACTCCCGTCCGGTGAGTGAGACTGGTCCAACCGAAGACGGTATGAGGAAACGAGGTCGGATGATGCGTACGCGTCCGCTGAAGGTGGCGCTGCTGGGCTGCGGGGTTGTCGGCTCAGAGGTGGCGCGCATCATGACGACGCACGCCGACGACCTCACGGCCAGGATCGGCGCACCCGTCGAGCTCGTCGGGGTCGCCGTCCGCAGGCCCTCCAAGGTGCGCGCGGGCATCGACCCCGACCTGATCACCACCGACGCCACCGCTCTCGTCAAACGCGGGGACATCGACGTGGTCGTCGAGGTCATCGGCGGCATCGAGCCCGCCCGGGCGCTGATCACCACCGCGTTCGAGCACGGCGCCTCCGTCGTCTCCGCGAACAAGGCGCTGCTCGCCCAGGACGGTGCCGCCCTGCACGCGGCCGCCGAGGAGCACGGCAAGGACCTCTACTACGAGGCCGCCGTCGCCGGCGCCATCCCGCTGATCCGGCCGCTGCGCGAGTCCCTCGCCGGCGACAAGATCAACCGGGTGATGGGCATCGTCAACGGCACCACCAACTTCATCCTCGACAAGATGGACTCCACGGGGGCGGGCTACCAGGAGGCCCTCGACGAGGCCACCGCGCTCGGGTACGCCGAGGCCGACCCCACCGCCGACGTCGAGGCGTTCGACGCGGCCGCCAAGGCCGCCATCCTCGCCGGGATCGCCTTCCACACGCGGGTGCGTCTCGACGACGTCTACCGCGAGGGCATGACCGAGGTCACCGCCGCCGACTTCGCCTCGGCGAGGGGGATGGGCTGCACCATCAAGCTGCTCGCCATCTGTGAGCGGGCCGCCGACGGGGGCTCGGTGACGGCGCGCGTCCATCCCGCGATGATTCCGCTGACCCACCCCCTCGCCTCCGTGCGCGGCGCGTACAACGCCGTGTTCGTCGAGTCGGAGGCCGCCGGTCAGCTCATGTTCTACGGGCCGGGCGCCGGCGGCGCCCCGACCGCGTCCGCCGTCCTCGGCGACCTGGTGGCCGTCTGCCGCAACAGGCTCGGCGGTGCGACCGGCCCCGGCGACTCCGCGTACGCGCAGCTCCCCGTCTCGCCCATGGGGGAGGTCGTCACGCGGTATCACATCAGCCTCGACGTGGCCGACAAGCCCGGTGTTCTCGCCCAGGTCGCCACCGTCTTCGCCGAGCACGGGGTGTCCATCGACACCGTGCGTCAGTCGGGCAAGGACGGTGAGGCCTCCCTCGTCGTCGTCACCCATCGCGCTTCCGACGCGTCCCTCGCCGGTACCGTCGAGGCGCTGCGCGGCCTCGACACCGTGCGGGGTGTCTCCAGCATCATGCGGGTTGAAGGAGAGTAACCAGCAATGACCCACCAGTGGCGCGGAATCATCGAGGAGTACCGGGACCGGCTTCCGGTGTCCGACAGCACGCCGGTCGTGTCGCTCCGCGAGGGCGGTACGCCGCTCGTGCTCGCGCAGGTGCTCTCCGAGCGCACGGGCTGCGAGGTCCACCTCAAGGTGGAGGGTGCCAACCCGACCGGGTCCTTCAAGGACCGCGGAATGACCATGGCCATCACGCGGGCGAAGGAGGAGGGCGCGAAGGCCGTCATCTGCGCCTCCACCGGCAACACGTCGGCGAGCGCCGCCGCCTACGCCGTACGCGCCGGGATGGTCTGCGCCGTCCTCGTGCCGCAGGGCAAGATCGCGCTCGGCAAGATGGGTCAGGCCCTCATCCACGGTGCCAAGATCCTCCAGGTCGACGGCAACTTCGACGACTGTCTGACGCTGGCGCGCTCGCTGTCCGACAACTACCCGGTGGCGCTGGTCAATTCGGTCAACCCGGTGCGCATCGAGGGCCAGAAGACGGCCGCCTTCGAGATCGTGGACATGCTCGGCGACGCGCCCGACATCCATGTCCTTCCGGTGGGCAACGCGGGCAACATCACCGCGTACTGGAAGGGGTACAAGGAGTACGCCGCCGACGGCATCGCCGGGAGGACCCCGCGCATGTGGGGGTTCCAGGCGTCCGGCTCCGCGCCCATCGTGCGCGGCGAGATCGTCAAGGACCCGTCGACGGTCGCCACCGCGATCCGGATCGGCAACCCGGCCTCGTGGCAGTTCGCGCTGGCCGCGCGGGACGAGTCGGGCGGTCTCATCGACGAGGTGACGGACCGTGAGATTCTGCGCGCCTACCGGCTGTTGGCGGCGCAGGAGGGTGTCTTCGTCGAGCCCGCTTCCGCCGCGTCCGTCGCCGGTCTGCTGAAGGCCGCCGAACAGGGCAAGGTCGACCCGGGTCAGCGCATCGTCTGCACCGTCACCGGCAACGGTCTCAAGGACCCCGACTGGGCCGTCGCGGGCGCTCCCCAGCCGGTCACGGTCCCGGTGGACGCGGCGACGGCGGCGGAACGGCTCGGCCTGGCGTAGGCCCGGGTCCGGTGCGGTTGTGGTCCAGAGCCGGTCGGGTCGGAGTTCAGGCCGGGACCAGCCCGCCAGCCCTGGTCCAGGGCCGTTCCGGTCGCGGGTTCAGGACCGGTCCGGCTCAAGGCTCAGGACCTGCCCGGCTCAAGGCTCAGGACCTGCCCGGCCCAAGGTCAGGACCCGTCCGGGGTGACGGCAAGCCCCGACGGGCGGGAGACCGGGCTCGGAATGGCGGGAACTCCCGCTGTCTCTGGCGCGAATCCGTCGGTGACGGTCAGGCCGGCGGTGACGTGCACGGGTGGGGCCGGTGGCCCGACCCGGAGCGGCGGGGACCGGCCAACCGTGAGGAACTCGCCGCGAACGGACGGGAAACCGGCGGAAAGCCGACGGAAACCGTCCGCTCGCGGGGGTCATCCCCATGCCGACCCGACGGGGGGTGCACGAGGGGCTTACGACACGCATCGTGCGCCTCCTGTGCGCCCTATGTCGCCACAGAACCTTCCTTCGATAAGCTGTACCGAACCCGCCCGCCGCATATGCCGCGGTGCCGCGCGGTCATTGCGGACCCCGGGTCCACGTGCCCGTCCGTCGTGGTTCATCTCGCAGTTCTTCGTAAATCTCGTACATCACGCAGCTCAAGGAGAGTCATCGAGCGATGGCCGGTCCAGCGTTCCGCGCCGCCGCCGTCCGGGTGCGCGTCCCCGCCACCAGTGCCAACCTCGGCCCGGGTTTCGACGCCTTCGGCCTGTCACTGGGGCTCTACGACGACGTTGTCGTCCGGGTGGCCGACTCAGGACTGCACATCGACATCGCGGGTGAGGGCAGCGAGACGCTGCCGCGCGACGAGAAGCATCTCCTCGTACGTTCCCTGCGCACCGCCTTCGACCTGCTCGGCGGACAGCCGCGCGGCCTCGAGATCGTGTGCGCCAACCGCATCCCGCACGGCCGCGGTCTCGGCTCCTCGTCGGCCGCCATCTGCGCCGGCATCGTCGCCGCCCGCGCGGTGACCATAGGCGGGGACAGCAGGCTCGACGACACCGCGCTCCTGGAGCTCGCGACCGAGATCGAGGGGCACCCCGACAACGTCGCGGCCTGTCTGCTCGGCGGATTCACGCTCTCCTGGATGGAGTCGGGCGCCGCGCGCGCCATCAGGATGGACCCCGCGGACTCCATCGTTCCGGTGGTCTTCGTCCCCGGAACGGCCGTGCTCACCGAGACCGCGCGCGGTCTGCTGCCGCGCACCGTCCCGCATGTCGACGCCGCCGCCAACGCGGGCCGCGCCGCACTGCTCGTCGAGGCGCTGACGCGGCGCCCCGAGCTGCTGCTGCCCGCCACCGAGGACCGGCTGCACCAGGAATACCGCGCCCCGGCGATGCCGGAGAGCGCCGCGCTCGTCGAGCGTCTGCGCGCCGACGGCATCCCGGCCGTGATCTCCGGCGCGGGACCCACGGTCCTCGCGCTCGCGGACCGCGCGTCGGCCGACAAGGTGGCCGATCTCGCAGGTCAGGGCTGGGCGGCCAACCGTCTGGACCTCGACGCGCAGGGGGCGTGCGTGCTGCCCCTGGCACCTGTCGAGGTCGATTGACGACGCACGGTTGCCGGATTTGGAGAGGGGGAATGTTTGTTGGATCCGGTAGTGTTAACCTCAAGTCTGCACCCGACCCCACCATGGCGAGGTGCTTCGCGTCCCTGTCCGGGACACCCATTCTTCCGGGAGCCTCCCAAACTGCTACGTGCCTTGCATTGGGTGCTATGCGCTGAGCAGTGCTGAGCACGCTCCGGAACCGGCGTGACCGAGCCGATGACACCGAAACTCAGTGCCACGGCTCAGGAATCGTCATCACCAGCAATGTCTTCCGCCGTCTTGGCGGACAACCGCCCCGGCACGGTCCACACAGCAAGGGCCAATGCCGGACAGCACAACCGGTCGCCGAGCCAGACAGGCCGACGTCCGCTCCAGGGAAGGACCCTTCGTGAGCGACACCACCGATCTGATGGGCGCACGTGTCGAGGAGACCGCTGCCGCGCCCGCCACGGACGCCTCCGCGCCTGCCACCGGTGCCGGCTCCAGGCGACGCCGCGGTACCGGCCTCGAGGGCATGGTGCTGGCCGAGCTGCAGCAGGTCGCATCGGGCCTCGGTATCAGGGGCACCGCGCGGATGCGCAAGAGCCAGCTGATCGAGGTCATCAAGGAGGCCCAGGCCGGAGGGGGTGCCCCGGCCAAGGCCGCGTCCGACGACGCCGCCGAGACCAAGCCGAAGCGCCGCGCCACCTCCAAGGCCCGTACGGGTGACGAGGCCGCCGCCCCGGCCGCGGACAAGGCCGAGAAGGCCGCCGAGAAGGCCGTGGCCCAGCAGCAGATCGAGATCCCCGGCCAGCCGGCCGGCGGTCCCTCCCGTACGAGCGAGGCCGACCGCGGGGCGGACGACGCCCCCGCCGAGCGCCGCCGTCGTCGTGCCACCGCCGAGACGGGCAGCCCGGAGACGGTCACCGCCGAGGCGAAGGGCGAGCCGAAGGCCGAGACGCAGGGCGACGCCGAGGGCGCCGAGGGCCGTCGTGAGCGCCGCGACCGCCGTGACCGCGACCGGGGCGGCCGTGACCGCGACCGCCGTCCGGCCAAGGGCGACGAGCAGCAGGGCGGCCAGGGTGCCGGCCAGCAGCGCCCGGACCGTCAGGAGCGCCAGGACCGTCCGGACCGTCAGCAGCAGGGCGGCGGTCGTCAGGACCGTCAGCAGCCCCGCGACAGCGCGCCGCGTGACAACGGTCCCCGTGACAACGGCCCGCGTGACAACGGCCCGCAGGACGACGACGACTTCGAGGGCGGCCGCCGCGGTCGCCGCGGCCGTTACCGGGACCGCCGTGGCCGTCGTGGACGCGACGAGATCGCCGAGCCGCAGGTCGCCGACGACGACGTGCTGATCCCCGTCGCGGGCATCCTCGACATCCTCGACAACTACGCGTTCATCCGTACGTCGGGCTACCTCCCGGGTCCCAACGACGTGTACGTCTCCCTCGCCCAGGTCCGTAAGAACGGCCTGCGCAAGGGTGACCACGTCACCGGCGCGGTCCGCCAGCCCAAGGACGGCGAGCGCCGCGAGAAGTTCAACGCGCTGGTCCGCCTCGACTCGGCGAACGGCATGGCGGCCGAATCCGGGCGCGGGCGCCCGGAGTTCAACAAGCTGACGCCGCTCTACCCGCAGGACCGGCTCCGCCTGGAGACCGACCCGGGCGTGCTGACGACCCGGATCATCGACCTCGTCGCGCCGATCGGCAAGGGCCAGCGCGGTCTGATCGTGGCCCCGCCGAAGACCGGCAAGACCATGATCCTGCAGGCGATCGCCAACGCGATCACCATCAACAACCCCGAGTGCCACCTGATGGTCGTCCTGGTCGACGAGCGTCCGGAAGAGGTCACCGACATGCAGCGGTCGGTCAAGGGCGAGGTCATCTCCTCGACCTTCGACCGTCCGGCCGAGGACCACACCACGGTCGCCGAGCTCGCCATCGAGCGCGCCAAGCGTCTGGTGGAGCTGGGCCACGACGTCGTCGTGCTGCTCGACTCGATCACGCGTCTGGGCCGTGCGTACAACCTCGCCGCCCCGGCCTCCGGCCGCATCCTGTCCGGTGGTGTCGACTCGACCGCGCTGTACCCGCCGAAGCGCTTCTTCGGTGCCGCGCGCAACATCGAGGACGGCGGCTCGCTGACCATCCTGGCCACCGCGCTCGTCGACACCGGCTCGCGCATGGACGAGGTCATCTTCGAGGAGTTCAAGGGCACCGGCAACGCCGAGCTCAAGCTCGACCGGAAGCTCGCCGACAAGCGTGTCTTCCCGGCGGTGGACGTCGACGCGTCCGGTACCCGTAAGGAAGAGCTCCTGCTCGGCAGCGACGAGCTCGCCATCACCTGGAAGCTGCGTCGCGTGCTCCACGCGCTCGACCAGCAGCAGGCGATCGAGCTGCTGCTCGACAAGATGAAGCAGACGAAGTCGAACGCCGAGTTCCTGCTCCAGATCCAGAAGACGACGCCGTCGCCGGGCAACAACAACGACTGACGTCTTCGCGACCGAGGTCGTCAGCGACCGGAGTTCGCAGAGCAGAAACCGCAAAGGGCCGCCCCCGTCACGCAGGTGACGGG
>NZ_JBHYXD010000017.1:0-97527 GCF_042751995.1 Streptomyces sp. NPDC059371
TTTCCTCCGGGCGCTTCCCTTCGGTCTTGCGTTTCCGACTCTATCAGACCGTTTCCGTATCCGATTTCCTCGGTGCTTTCCAGGTTCTCGCTTTCGCGTTTCCCTTTCCGGCGAGTCCGACTCTATCAGATCCTTTCGGGCCTGACTCCCAGTCAGCGGGGCTTGTCTTCCCGGCCGTTGGGCCGTTCCGACGAGTGAGACATTAGCGGATTCGCGGCTCCCGAGCTAATCGGGGTGGCGCTCTTTCGAACGCGGAATCCTCATTTCGCAAACATGCATGAAAACGAGCCGACGACGAGTCGTCGATCGTTGAATGCTGGTGCGGAATGGCTGTCCGGGGACCGACCGGAGTCGACGCTCACGTCGGACAACTCGGAGAACACTACGGATGGGCCCGAGTCGTGTCAACTGCGGTCCGGGCGGGCCGGCCGAGGCGTACGCTGACGTGCATGACTACGCGTACGTGCACCCAGCAGTGGTGGGCCGCCTGAAGGCGGCCGTACACACGTATGTACCCAACGGCCGCCGCCTCGGCGGCCGTTTTTGTTGCCCCTCCTGGGGAGCCGGCCGGCGAACGCGGCGGCCTCGACCAGGAGGTTGAGAGATGACGCGGATCTTCAGTGGGGTCAAGCCGACCGGGCATCTGACGCTGGGGAACTATCTGGGCGCCGTACGCCGCTGGGCGGAGGTCGACCAGCACCGGGCCGAGGCCTTGTTCTGCATCGTCGATCTGCACGCGCTGACCGTGGACCACGATCCGGGGCGCGTCCGCAGGCTCAGCAGGCAGGCGGCGACCTTGTTGCTGGCCTCGGGACTCGATCCCGAGCTGTGCACCGTGTTCGTACAGAGTCATGTGGACGAGCACGCGCGGCTGTCGTATCTGCTGGAGTGCGTCGCGACCGACGGCGAGATGCGGCGGATGATCCAGTACAAGGAGAAGGCCGCCCTGGAGCGGAGACGTGGTGGGAGCGTGCGGCTGTCGCTGCTGACCTATCCCGTGCTGATGGCGGCCGACATCCTGGCGTACGGGAGCGACGAGGTGCCGGTCGGGGACGACCAGACGCAGCACGTCGAGCTGACCCGGGATCTGGCGGTGCGGTTCAACCAGCGCTACGGGCACACGTTCGTGGTGCCTCGGGCCACCCGGCCGGAGGTCGCGGCGCGCGTCATGAACCTTCAGGAGCCGACGTCGAAGATGGGGAAGAGCGACGATGTCGGACCGGGTGTCGTCTATCTGCTCGACGAACCGGAAGCCGTCCGGAAGAAGATCATGCGCGCGGTGACGGACAGCGGGCAGGACGTCGCGTACGACCCGGAGGCGCGGCCCGGGGTCTCGAATCTGCTGGAGATCCTCGCGGCGTGCGAGGGCGGCGACCCCGAAGTCCTGAGCGGCGGATACGCGTCGTACGGGGCTTTGAAGAAGGACACCGCCGACGCCGTGGTCGAGCTCCTCAGGCCCGTACAGGAGAGGCACAAGGAGCTGTGCGCGGATCCCGCCCATGTGGAGGGGGTGTTGCGGGAGGGTGCTCGGCGGGCCAGGGAGATGGCCCGGCCGACGGTGGACTCGGCGTACGACGCCATCGGGTTGCTGCCGCCCTCGGCCGGTTGACCGAGGGCCGGTTGGAGCGGGGCCGGCTCAGCTGTTGCCGGAAGCGAGTTCGCGGCTGCGGTCGCGGGCCGCTTCCAGTGCCGCGATGAGTGCGGCGCGTACGCCGTGGTTCTCGAGTTCGCGGATGGCGTTGATCGTGGTGCCCGCGGGAGACGTGACGTTCTCGCGGAGCTTCACGGGGTGCTCGCCGCTGTCGCGGAGCATCACGGCGGCGCCGATCGCGGACTGGACGATCAGGTCGTGCGCCTTGTCGCGGGGCAGGCCGAGCAGGATGCCCGCGTCCGTCATGGCCTCGACGAGATAGAAGAAGTACGCCGGTCCCGAACCGGAAAGGGCGGTGCAGGCGTCCTGCTGCGACTCGGGGACGAGAAGCGTCTTCCCGACCGCGCCGAAGACCTCCTCGGCGTACGCCACGTGCTCGGCGGTGGCGTGGCTGCCGGCGGAGATGACGGACATGGCCTCGTCGACGAGAGCGGGGGTGTTCGTCATGACGCGGACGACGGGGGTGCCGGGGGCCAGGCGCTCCTCGAAGAAGGAGGTCGGGATACCCGCCGCGCCGCTGATGATCAGCCGGTCGGCGGGAATGTGCGGGGCGAGTTCGTCGAGGAGGGCGCCCATGTCCTGCGGCTTGACCGTGAGGATCAGGGTGTCGGCGGTCTTCGCCGCCTCCGCGTTGCTGACCGGGGTGACGCCGTGGCGTTCCCGGAGTTCCCGGGCCCGCTCCGGGCGGCGGGCGGTGACCAGGAGATCGGTGGGGGCCCAGCCGGCTCGGATCATTCCGCTGAGCAGGGCTTCACCGATCTTGCCGGTGCCGAGGACTGCGACTTTCTGAGGCATGGTTGCGGGTGCCCTCCGGGGGTTGAGTCGTCCGCGTTCATCCTCCCACCGGGTTCATGGGGGCGGGTGGGATGTCCGGTGGGCGGACGGCTCCCGGTCCGTCCGTCCGCCCGTCCGTCCGCCCGATCGTCCGCTCGTCCGCTCGCGGGGACCTGCGTGTCGTACGGCCTTGCGGGGCTCGTACGACGTCCACGGGTGCTACGGCTTCGCATGGCTCGTACGAGGTCTACGGCGTCCTGCGTCGCAGGGTCGCCGCTCCGAGTCCCAGCACCAGCAGCGCGCTCCCGGCGACGATCAGCGCGTCGCGCACGAAGGTCGCGGTCATGTCGGTGTGGTGGAGGACCTCGTTCATGGCGTCGACCGCGTACGACATCGGGAGGACGTCGGAGACGGCCTCCAGGACGGGGTGCATGTTCGAGCGCGGGGTGAACAGGCCGCACAGGAGGAGCTGCGGGAAGATCACCGCCGGCATGAACTGGACGGCCTGGAACTCGGAGGCGGCGAACGCCGAGACGAAGAGGCCGAGGGCCGTTCCGAGGAGGGCGTCGAGGAGGGCGACCAGCAGGAGCAGCCAGGGGGAGCCCGTGACGTCCAGGCCGAGGAGCCAGACCGCGAGTCCGGTGGCCAGGGCGGACTGGACGATGGCGATCGCGCCGAAGGCGAGGGCGTATCCGGCGATCAGGTCGCCCTTGCCCAGGGGCATGGCGAGGAGGCGTTCGAGGGTGCCGGAGGTGCGCTCGCGCAGGGTCGCGATCGAGGTGACAAGGAACATCGTGATCATCGGGAAGATCCCGAGGAGGGACGCGCCGATGGAGTCGAAGGTGTGCGGGCTGCCGTCGAAGACGTAGCGGAGCAGGACCAGCATCACGCAGGGCACGAGGATCATCAGCGCGATGGTGCGCGGGTCGTGCCGCAGTTGGCGCAGGGCGCGGGCCGCGGTGGCCGTCGTGCGGGAGAGGTTGAGCGCGCTGGGGCGGGACGCCGGTGCGGGCGCCTCCGGGGTGCCGGGGGCCATGGGCGCGGTGGGCGGGGTGGGGCTCGTGGCCGCGGTGGAACTCATCGGGCGGTCTCCTCGCGGGAGTCGGGGCCGGTGGCCGGGGACTGCGCGGCCGGTGACGTCTCGGTCGTGGTCGTCGCGGGTTCGCGCGCGGCGGCGACCGCCTCGTCGACGAGGTGGAGAAAGGCGGCTTCGACGGTGTCCGAGCCGGTCCGTTCGCGGAGGGCGTCGGGGGTGTCGTCGGCGAGGAGTCCGCCCTCGCGCATCAGGAGGAGCCGGTGACAGCGTTCGGCCTCGTCCATGACGTGGGACGAGATCAGGAGGGTGGTCCCGCGCTGCTCGGCGATGGAGTGGAAGAGGTTCCACAGGTCGCGGCGCAGGACGGGGTCGAGGCCGACGGTCGGTTCGTCGAGGACGAGGAGTTCCGGGGCGCCGAGGAGGGCGACGGCGAGCGAGACGCGGCTGCGCTGGCCGCCCGAGAGGTTGCCGGCGAGGGAGTCGGCGTGGGATGCGAGGTCGACGTCGTCGATGACGCGGGTGACGTCCGCGTGGCGGCGTTCCGCGGCCGCCCGGCCCGGGTCGAGGATCGCGGCGAAGTAGGTGAGGTTCTGGCGGACGCTCAGGTCGTCGTAGACGGAGGGCGCCTGGGTGACGTAGCCGATGCGGGAGCGGAGCGCGGCGTCGCCGGCGGGGCGGCCGAGGACGTCGAGGGTGCCGCCGACCTTGGCCTGGGTGCCGACCGTCGCGCGCATCAGGGTGGATTTGCCGCAGCCGGAGGGGCCGAGGAGGCCGGTGATCTGGCCGCGCGGGACGGTGAAGTCGAGTCCGTGCAGGACGGTGCGGGTGCCGCGGACGACCGTGAGGCCTTCGGCGCGGACGGCGGGCGGGGAAAGAGGCACGGGGGTTCCTGTGGGGTGGGACGGGGCGGACGTGGACGAATAATCATCGCGTGATGAATATTCCTCCCGTGCGGTGCGCCGGTCAAGGGCCATGCGGTCCCCGCCGTACGGCCGGAGCGCCGGGCGGCGCGGGCGCTCGGCGGCGCGCGTCGGCGCCCGTCGGCGCGACGGAAGGAGATCGTCCGCGGCGTCGCCGAACCATGCGCTCCCGCGTTCGCGTGACAGCGGCCCGGAGGGGCTGCGCGATCAACGGGCTTACCTGACAATGGATTTCACTGTGCGAAACGGCTTCGTGCCGGGTCGCCCGGGTCCGTCGTGCCCTCCCCCGGCACGGCACCCACGCATCTCCCGCTGTCGACCGGAGGTGCTGTCGTGTTGCGCAAAGCCGATCTGTTCGCGTCCATCGTCGTCTTTCTGGTGGCGCTGCCCCTGTGTGTCGGGGTCGCCATAGCGTCCGGTGTGCCCGCCGAGCTGGGGCTGGTGACCGGAATCGTCGGTGGGCTGGTCGCCGGGACACTGCCCGGAAGCAGTCTGCAGGTGAGCGGGCCCGCGGCCGGGCTGACCGTGCTGGTGTACGAGGCCGTGCAGTCGTACGGGGTCCAGGCGCTGGGCGTGCTGGTCCTCGGGGCCGGTCTCGTGCAGCTCGGGCTCGGGGTTCTCCGGCTCGGCCGGTGGTTCCGGGCCGTGTCCGTGGCCGTCGTGCACGGGATGCTCGCCGGGATCGGACTCGTGCTGATCGCGGGTCAGGTGTACGCCATGGGCGACGCGGCCGCGCCCTCCGGCGGGCTCGGGAAGATCGCCGGGATCGTCTCGCTGGCGGGTGCCGCCGATCCCGTGGCGCTGGCGATCGGCGGCGCCACCGTGGCCGTACTCCTGTTGTGGCCGCGGTGGCGGCGAGGGGCCAAGCTGGTACCGGCGCCGCTGCTGGCGGTGGGGCTCGCCTCGGCCGTGACCGGGGCCTTCGATCTCGCGGTGCGACGGGTCGAGGTTCAGGGGCTGTTCGATGCCGTGCGGACGCCGTCGGTCACGGATCTGGGCCGGCTCTCGGAAGTCGGCGTGATCGGGACCGTGCTGGCGTTCGCGCTGATCGCTTCGGCGGAGTCGCTGTTCAGTGCGGCGGCGGTGGACCGGCTGCATCGGGGGCCGCGTACCGACTACGACCGCGAGCTCATCGCGCAGGGCGCCGGGAACACCGTGTGCGGGATCCTCGGGGCGCTGCCCATGACCGCCGTGATCGTGCGGAGCGCGGCCAATGTGCACGCGGGGGCGCAGACCAAGGCGTCGCGGGTGCTGCACGGGGTGTGGCTGCTGCTCTTCACCGCCGTGGTGCCCGCGGTCCTCGGGCTGATTCCGGTGGCGGCGCTGGCGGCGTTGCTGGTGCACGCGGGATGCAAGCTCGTGCCGGTGCGGGAGCTGCGGACGCTCTGGCGCGGGCATCGCGGTGAGGTGGTCGTCCTCGCGGTGACCGCGGTGACGATCGTGGTCGGGAACCTGTTCGAGGGGGTGCTGGTCGGGCTCGCGCTCGCCGTGGCCAAGACCGCCTGGGACATCAGTCATGTGCACGTGGAGACCGAGGACAGGGGGGCCGCGGGAATGGTCGTACGGGTCATCGGCAACGCCACGTTCCTGCGGCTGCCGAAGCTGCTGGACGCCTTGGAGGCGTTGCCGCACGACCGTGTCGTACGGCTGGAGCTGGGCGGACTGCGGCACGTGGATCACGCGTGTGCGGCGGCCCTCGACGCGTGGGCCGCCGGGCGGGGTCACGAACGGATCGCCACCAGCAGCTCCACGACGTAGGTCTCCTCCACGAACCCCTCCGGGAAGGCCTGGAGAAGGTGGTTCCGTTCCTCGGCGAAGAACGGGCCGGTGGTCTCCTCGCCGAGGACCAGGAACTGCGAGTGGCTGCCGATGTTGGCGAGCCGGGTGTCGACCGGGACGCGCCGGCTCCAGCGGACCTGGCGGTGGTCGAAGGAGAGGCCCCCGCTGGGGTCGGCGGCGAGGGAGCGGGCGGGACGGTCGGAACTGGGGCTCTGCTCGGCCTTCCGGGCCTTCTCGTCCAGGCCGAGGAAGCGCTCGGCCCGGCGGGCCGCCGCCTCGATCCACGGGACGTCGAGCGCCTCGGTGTTCCACCACAGGGCCAGCGCGCCGCCGGGGCGCAGCACGCGCAAGGCCTCCGGAACCGAGTGGCTCGGCTCGGTCCAGTGCCAGGACTGGGCGTAGGTGAGGAAGTCCATGGAGGCGGTGGCGAGGGGCAGGGCGTCGCCGCTGCCCCGCACGATCGGGATGCCGGGGTGGACGCGCCGGAACTCCGCGGCCATGCCGGGGCCGGGCTCCACGGCGAGGACGTCCGCACCGCGGCTGTGCAGGAGTCCGGTCGAGATGCCGGTACCCGCTCCCACGTCGGCGGCCTTGGCACCGCTCAGGGACCGGCCCGCGAGTGCCTCGACGGCGTCGAAGAGGGCGGGCGGGTACGAGGGGCGGTTGGCCGCGTACTGTGCCGCGGCGGCGTTGAAGGAGTGGGCACGCGCGGCGTGTCGGGCGGCTCCGGGAGGAGTGGAGGGGGAGGGCGACGAGGAGGGCGTCATGGGGTCATGATCGCGGGTGCGCGCGGGGTCGGGGTAGAGGGTTTCCTGCCGTGCGGGGTCGCTGTGTCGGCGTTCGCGGGCTGGGGCGGCCGGGGCGGGGCTGTGCGGGTTCGCTGTGCCGACCGTCGCGGGTTCCGCGGGTGAGAGTGCGGGGCGTGCCGGTTCGCTGTGCCGGCCGTCGCGGGTGCGGTCCGGTGGGCGGTCGGGGCCGTGCCGGTACATCCGCCCGTCGCCGTTGGGTGAGGTGTGGTCGTCGGTGGCGACGGGCATGTGATGTACCGGCACGGCCCCTTCCGTGCGCTCCCGGGTGCGGGTGCGTCGTGGCTTGGGAGCTGTCAGGTGCGGTGGCGCTTCTTCGCGGGGTTGCCGGCACGGCGCTTGGTGCGGCGGAGGTACTGCGCCTTCGCCGTCTCGTACTCCTCGCGGTGGAGCTTCTCGCCCGGGGCCTCGGAGAGGGAGCGGAAGAAGTAGGCGAGGAGGGAGCCGACGAAACCGATGGCGAGGAGGCCGCGCAGGGACGCCTGGCGGTCGGGGTCGGGGCGCTTGGAGAAGGCGCCCGAGGTGTGGCCGAACGCCAGCGCGCTGCACACCGCGAACATCACCACGACCAGCACGGTCACGAGCGTGCCCACGTCCGCGATGGCCAGGCCCTGGTAGGCGAAGCGGAGCACGAAGCAGGCGGCCACCGCGGCGGCGAGGGAGCCGACGGCCACACCGATCCGCCGGCCGGTGTAGCCGCCGTCGTGCTCCACCCAGGTCGTCCCGAAGAAACGCAGGGGCTCGGGCTGGGGGCCCGCGGGCGTGCCGGATCCGGTTCCGTCGTCGGTGCCGGTTCCGGTGCTGGTGGCACCGCCGGTTCCCATGCTGGTCTTGTCACTCACCCGACGATTATCGCCCGACCGCCGCCGCGGCGGCCGTCACGGTTCCGTCGGCCGCCGCGGGTGCCCTTGGGCGAGGGTGTCGGTCAGGAGCACTTCGGGGCGACGTAGCCGTCGGTGCCCGTCTGGACGTACGCGTCGGACACGAACTGGCCGTTCGAGATGTTGTCCCAGATCGAGCTCGTGCCGTAGGGGCCGCTGACGGACTCCCCGGGGCACTGGCAGTAGATCGGGACGCGCGAACCCGCGGCGAGGGTGCGGACGATGCCGAAGTGGGTCCCGGGGCCGCTGCGGACGTTGACGTTGTGACCCGGTGCGAGCGGGTACGTACGGAGCGCCTGCGCGGTCAGCGGCTCGGCTTCCGCGACGTCCGCCGAATCCGTGACGGCTATCTCTTCCGTGGCCATTTCGATCTCCCCCATTGATTGGTTCGCGCCAAACTCATGACGCGCGCCGAGGCTAGCAAGCCGCCGGGGTTTCGTACGAAGGATCGACTAGGCTCTGCGCGTCGCGCATGCGGTCGAACCCACGGGGGTGAGTGATGCCGCCACAGCGCAGCACTGGTACGGAATCGGAAGCGGAGCAACCGCGTTACGCCGGCCAGTATCTGCTGGAGTCCAGACTCGGCTCCGGTGGCATGGGAATCGTGCATCTGGCGCGTTCTGCCTCCGGGTTGCGGCTGGCCGTCAAAGTCGTACACGCCGAGTTCTCCCAAGACCCCGAGTTCCGGGGACGGTTCCGTCAGGAGGTCGCGGCCGCGCGCCGGGTCAGCGGTGCCTTCACCGCACCCGTCGTGGACGCCGACCCCGGGGCCGAACGCCCGTGGATGGCAACGCTGTTCATCCCCGGACCGACCCTCGCCGAGCACGTGAAGCGGAACGGCGCGATGTCGACCGTCAGGCTGCGCCATCTGATGGCCGGACTCGCCGAGGCTCTGCGGGACATCCATCGGGCGGGCGTCGTCCACCGTGACCTCAAGCCCAGCAACGTCCTGCTGGCGGATGACGGGCCGAAGGTCATCGACTTCGGCATCTCCCGCCCCGCCGACAGTGAACTCCGCACGGAGACGGGCAAATTGATCGGCACTCCGCCGTTCATGGCGCCGGAGCAGTTCAGCAGGCCGCGGCATGTCGGGCCGGCCGCGGACGTGTTCGCGCTCGGGTCGGTGATCGTGCACGCGGCCACCGGGAGCGGGCCCTTCGACTCGGACAGCCCGTATTTGGTCGCGTATCAAGTCGTGCACGACGAGCCGGACTTGACCGGAGTGCCGGAGGAACTGCTCGATCTGGTGACGCGCTGTCTCGCCAAGGAGCCCGAGGACCGGCCCACTCCGGACGAGCTGATGGGCGCGCTGCGTTCGGTCTCGGCCTCGTACGAGACGCGGACCTTCATTCCCGAACAGCGCACCGGCAGCGGGGGGTCGGTCCCGCCGGGGCGGAAGCCGCGACCGCGGAACGAGCGGCCCGAGGGTGCCGAGGACCGTACCCATGTGGCGGCCCGAAAGAGGGGCGGGCGACGCCGACGTCTGCCCGCGCTCGTCGCGGCCGCCGGGCTCGCCGTCGTCGCAGGTGTCGTCGGCGTCTTCGGCCTCCCGGGCGGCTCGCAGAGCCCGGCCGCCGAACACCACACCGCTCCACCGTCCGGGAGCGCCTTCCGGCCCTGGAGTCTCGACCTGAAGGTCTCCGGCTCCAGAGCCGGAGGTCAGCCGCGGTGCGCGTACACGCCCCGAGCCCTGCTGTGTGTCCGGCCCGGTGTCCTCGCCGCGGCGGTCGATCCGGACGACGGCAAGGTGCTGTGGTCGCGGAGCGATCCGGGCACCGCGAGCGCGTTCAGCACCCCGGCTCCGGTCCTCTCCGGGGGACTCCTGCTGGTCGGCAGCGAGAACGGGCTCCGGCTGACCGCGCTGGATCCCGCCACGGGCGCCACGCGCTGGAGCCGCGACATCTCGCGCTACTCGGGCGGCTTCGTCCCGGTCGCCGGCGTCGTCCTGCTCACCGGCTCCGACTCGCGGGTCACCGCCCTGGACGCCACCACCGGGAAGGAGAAGTGGCGGCACGTCATCCCGGATATGACCACGCCTCAGTTCCACACGTACGGCGACGGGTTCGCCTATGCCGTGGCTCCGGCCACCGGAACAGAAACGCGGGTGGCCGCGGTGGATCCGGAGACCGGTGCCGTGAAGTGGCAGCGCCGCGTCGAGGGGAGGCTGGACCTGGTGGCCGCCCGCGACGGGAGCGCGTGGTTCACCACGGCCACGGTCGACCTGTACACCGACGCCGTCCTGCGCTACGACGTGGCGACCCGCACGCTCCACCGCACCGCGCTGCGCATCCCGCAGGCACAGGCACAGACGGTGCTCCGCGGGGACACGGCCTACCTGCTGGGGAGTGAGGGTTCACTGGTCGCCGTGGACACCCGTACCTCGAAGCAGCTCTGGCGGGTGGAGACGTCCGTCACCAAGGCGTCGGCGCCGGTCGTGTCAGGCCACCGTCTCTACCTCAGCGCGGTGGACGGGCGTCTCATCGCGGTCGACACGGACAAGGGCGTCCTGCTCGGGCAGACGAAGGCCCGCCTCGGCGACCGGCGCGGCTCACTCGTCGGCGCGCTCCCGGCCCCGCTCCCCGCCGGCGGCAAGATCTTCACCACCTCTCCCGACGGCACCCTCTTCACCGTCGACGGGCGGGATCCCTCGGGCTGGTGAGACGGGAAGGGGCCGCCCCGGCAGGGACGGCCCCTTCGCGCAGCTTCACCGGCCCGGGCCGGGCGGGCTAGCCCAGCTTCGAGACGTCGCGCACCGCGCCCTTGTCCGCGCTCGTCGCCATCGCGGCGTAGGCGCGCAGGGCGGCGGTCACCTTGCGCTCGCGGTTGGCCGGGGCGTAGACGCCGTTCAGGGACTCGCGGCGCGTGGCCAACTCCTCGTCGGACACGAGCAGTTCGATCGAGCGGTTCGGGATGTCGATGCGGATGCGGTCGCCGTCGCGGACGAGGGCGATGGTGCCGCCGGACGCGGCCTCCGGGGACGCGTGGCCGATCGACAGGCCCGAAGTCCCGCCGGAGAAGCGGCCGTCGGTGATCAGGGCGCAGGTCTTGCCGAGGCCGCGGCCCTTGAGGAACGAGGTCGGGTAGAGCATCTCCTGCATACCGGGGCCGCCCTTGGGACCCTCGTAGCGGATGACCACGACGTCGCCGTGCGTGATCTGCTTCTTGAGGATCTTGTCGACGGCCTCGTCCTGGGACTCGCAGACGACCGCCGGGCCCTCGAAGGTCCAGATGGACTCGTCGACGCCGGCCGTCTTCACGACGCAGCCGTCGACGGCGAGGTTGCCCTTGAGGACCGCGAGGCCGCCGTCCTTGGAGTAGGCGTGCTCGGCGGAGCGGATGCAGCCGCCCTCGGCGTCCTCGTCGAGCGCCTCCCAGCGCTCGGACTGGGAGAACGCCTCGGACGAGCGGACGCAGCCGGGGGCCGCGTGCCACAGTTCGATGGCCTCGGGCGACGGGGAGCCGGCGCGCACGTCCCACGTCTTGAGCCAGTCGGAGAGGGACGGGCTGTGGACGGTGTGGACGTCCTCGTTGAGCAGGCCCGCGCGGTGCAGTTCGCCGAGGAGGGCGGGGATGCCGCCGGCGCGGTGCACGTCCTCCATGTAGTACGTGCGGTCCTTGGCGACGTTCGGGGCGACCTTGGCGAGGCACGGCACCCGGCGCGAGACCGCGTTGATCTCGTCCAGGCCGAACGGGACGCCCGCCTCCTGGGCCGCGGCCAGCAGGTGCAAGATCGTGTTGGTGGAGCCGCCCATGGCGATGTCGAGGGCCATGGCGTTCTCGAACGCCGCGTGGGTCGCGATGTTGCGCGGGAGGACCGACTCGTCGTCCTGGTCGTAGTAGCGGCGCGTGATGTCGACGACCGTGCGGCCCGCGTCCTCGTACAGGCCCTTGCGGGCGGTGTGGGTGGCGAGGACCGAGCCGTTGCCGGGCAGGCTCAGGCCGATGGCCTCGGTCAGGCAGTTCATCGAGTTGGCGGTGAACATGCCGGAACAGGAGCCGCAGGTCGGACAGGCGTTCTCCTCGATACGGAGGATGTCCTCGTCCGAGATCTTGTCGTTCACGGCGTCGGAGATCGCGTCGACCAGGTCGAGGGTGCGGACCGTGCCGTCGACCAGGGTGGCGCGGCCGGACTCCATCGGGCCGCCGGAGACGAAGACCGTCGGGATGTTCAGGCGCAGGGCGGCCATGAGCATGCCGGGCGTGATCTTGTCGCAGTTCGAGATGCAGATCAGGGCGTCGGCGCAGTGCGCCTCGACCATGTACTCCACGGAGTCCGCGATCAGATCGCGGGAGGGCAGGGAGTACAGCATGCCGCCGTGGCCCATCGCGATGCCGTCGTCGACCGCGATCGTGTTGAACTCGCGGGCGATGCCGCCGGCGGCCGTGATGGCCTCGCTGACGATCCGGCCGACGGGCTGGAGGTGGGTGTGTCCCGGCACGAACTCCGTGAAGGAGTTGGCGACCGCGATGATCGGCTTCCGTCCGATGTCCGCACCCGGTACACCGGAGGCGCGCATAAGGGCGCGTGCGCCCGCCATATTGCGGCCGTGGGTGACTGTGCGGGACCTCAGCTCGGGCATCGTCGCTCGCTCCTTCGGAGAGTTAAGACTGAAGTCGAGCGTACGCCGGTGCTCCAGGATCCGGACAGGCCGTCCGCATCCCGGGACGTACGTCTCGCCCAGCGGCTGTCCCGGCAGGGCGTCCGCGCAGGTCGGCGGCGTCCGCCGAGGTGAGGTCGCCGCGACGGACGCCTCACTCGCTCATGGGTTCGTCAGGTGTCCCTGCACCACGGGCGCCACTCTGTCCACGATGCGCTCCAGGTCCGCCGAGGCAAGCGGCTCGACCTTGATGACGTAGCGCAGCATCGCGACCCCGACGAGCTGGGCCGCCGCGAGTTCCGCGCGCAGCTCCGCGTCCGGGACGTCGAGCCCGGCCGCGATGCGGCGCAGGAGCTGGGCGGCGACGAGACGGCGGAAGACGGCGGCCGCGGTGTCGTTGTTCACCGCCGAGCGGACGATCGCGAGCAGCGGGGTACGGCTCGTGGGGTTCTCCCAGATGCCGAGGACGAAGCGGGTCAGGCGTTCGCCGACGCCGTCGAGGGGGCCGTCGACGACCTTCTCGGGTGCGTCGAGCGCGGGGGCGAAGGCGACTTCGATGGCCGCCTCGAAGACCTGTTCCTTGGTGCCGAAGTAGTGGTGCACGAGGGCCGAGTCCACGCCGGCGGACTTGGCGATGCCGCGGATCGACGTCTTCTCGTAGCCGCGCTCGGAGAACTCCTCGCGGGCCGCCTCCAGGATGCGGTCACGGGTGGCGGGGCCGGCCTCGGTCTGGGTACGGGTGGGGCGTCCCCGGCCGCGGCGGGGGGCGGCGTCCGTCATCCGCGGGGCACCTTCACGGCCGAGGCGAGGTGGAGCCGGGTGAAGGCGAGGGCCTCGGCGAGGTCTGCCTCGCGTTCGGCGCTGGACATCGCCCGGCGGGTGTTGACCTCGATGACGACATGGCCGTCGAAGCCGGAGAGCGCGAGGCGGTCCAGGAGTTCCGCGCAGGGCTGGGTGCCGCGGCCGGGGACCAGGTGCTCGTCCTTGCTCGATCCGTTGCCGTCGGCGAGGTGGACGTGTCCGAGGCGGTCGCCCATGCGGTCGATCATCTGCAGGGCGTCGGTGCGGGCGGTCGCGGTGTGGCTGAGGTCGATCGTGAAGTGGCGGTAGTCGTCCTTCGTCACGTCCCAGTCGGGGGCGTACGCGAGCATCTCGCGGTCGCGGTAGCGCCACGGGTACATGTTCTCGACGGCGAATCGCACGTCCGTCTCGTCGGCCATGCGCCAGATGCCGGTGACGAAGTCACGGGCGTACTGGCGCTGCCAGCGGAACGGGGGGTGGACCACGACGGTGCTCGCGCCGAGCTTGTCGGCGGCGGCCTTCGCGCGCTGGAGCTTGGTCCACGGGTCGGTGGACCAGACCCGCTGGGTGATCAGCAGGCAGGGGGCGTGGACGGCGAGGATCGGCATCCGGTGGTAGTCGCTGAGGCGGCGCAGCGCGTCGATGTCCTGGCTGACGGGGTCGGTCCACACCATGACCTCGACGCCGTCGTATCCGAGGCGCGCGGCGATCTCGAAGGCCGTCGCGGTCGACTCCGGGTACACGGACGCCGTGGACAGCGCGACCTTCGCATCCGGGATCCGCACGACTGGTTCTGCCACGAGGGACAGCGTACGGGGTGCCTTCGGCGGTCGGGCGGGGGTGGCGGGCTTGGCCGAGGGGCTCCTGTCGGGCCCAGGTGGGGGTTTCCCGGGCCTGCCGCCCGGGGGTGCACGGGCCGTGTACGGGCCCGCCGGCCTGGGACGCTCCGGCCTCCGGCCGGGGGCGGGGTTCGGCTCCCGGCGGTGGGGGTGGGGGGCTTGGGGTGGGGCGGGCTTGTGATCGATGCCACGGCCCTGCCGGGCGTTCCGGGGGGTGCCCCGTCGCCGTCGGGGTCTGCGTTGGTGGGCGGGCTTCCCTTGCAGGGGGCTGAGCGCGCCGTTCCCCGCGCCCCTTCAGGGGGTCTGCCCTCGGGGCGTTCCTAAGGGGCCCGGCGCGGGGGCGGTCATCGCCGTCGGGGTCTGCGTTGGTGGGCGGGCTTCCCTTGCAGGGGGCTGGGCGCGCCGTTCCCCGCGCCCCTTCAGGGCGTCTGCCCTCGGGGCGTTTCTATCGACCCGGCGCGGGGGCCGGTCATCGCCGTGGGGGCCGGGGGCGTCGGTGGGCTTCCCTTGCAGGGGGCTGGGCGTGCCGGTCCCCGCGTCTCTTTCGGGGGGCCGGGCTCTCCTCTTTACTCCGACGCCATCTGGTCCAGGCGGCGCAGGATGACGCCCTCCCTCAGGGCCCAGGGGCAGATTTCCAGGGTTTCCACGCCGAAGAGGTCCATGGCGGCCTCGGCGACCAGCGCGCCGGCGAGGAGCTGGCCGGAGCGGCCCGGGGAGACGCCCGGCAGCTCGGCGCGTTCGTCGGCCGTCATGGACACGAGGCGGGGGACCCAGTCCTCCAGCGAGCGGCGCTTGAGCTCGCGCTGGACGTACAGGCCGTCGGTGGAGCGGGCGGCGCCGGCGATCCGGGCGAGCTGCTTGAACGTCTTGGAGGTGGCGACCACGTGGTCCGGGGCGCCGAAGCGGCTGAACTCCCCGACCGTCCGAGCGATCTGGGCCCGCACATGCCGGCGCAGCACCCGCACGGCCGACGGGTCCGCCGGGTCGGTGGGCAGCCAGCCCGCGGTGAGCCGGCCCGCACCGAGCGGCAGCGACACCGCGGCGTCCGGCTCCTCGTCCATGCCGTACGCGATCTCCAGGGAGCCGCCGCCGATGTCGAGGACGAGCAGCTTGCCCGCGGACCAGCCGAACCAGCGGCGGGCCGCCAGGAAGGTGAGCCGTGCCTCCTCGGCGCCGGTGAGGACCTGGAGCTCGACGTCGGTCTCGGCCTTCACCCGGGCGAGAACCTCGTCGGCGTTGCCCGCCTCGCGCACGGCGGATGTGGCGAACGGGAGCAGGGCCTCGACACCCTTGTCCTCGGCGGCCTCCAGGGCGTCCTGGACGGTCTCGATCAGCTTGTCGACGCCCTCGGGGTCGATCGCGCCGTTCTCGTCGAGCAGTTGGGCAAGCCGCAAATCGGCCTTGTGCGAATGCGCGGGCAGCGGTCGGGCGCCGGGGTGGGCGTCCACCACCAGCAGATGCACCGTGTTCGAACCCACGTCGAGGACACCGAGTCTCATGTACGGAACGCTACTGCCAGCACCGCCGTTCACGTGGGGCGGGGCGAAAGCCCACGTCGAACGGTGACCTGTGGGTGACCACGAGGGCGTCCGGAGCGGTCCGAAGCGACTTACCCTGGACGCGTGCCAAAGACGAAAAAGGCGAAGTCCGACAAATCGGCCACAAGCTCCGCGCAGGCGAAGGCCGCCAAGCCCAGGAAGCCCGAGAAGAAGGGCGACGAGAAGGGGCTCGACTTCGCTCGCGCGTGGGTGGAGTTCCCCGATCCCGCCGATGACGAGCAGGTCTTCCGGTGCGATCTGACCTGGCTGACCTCCCGGTGGAACTGCATCTTCGGGAGCGGCTGCCAGGGCATCCAGGCGGGCCGCGCAGACGACGGCTGCTGCACGCTGGGCGCGCACTTCTCCGACGAGGACGACGAGAAGCGGGTGGCCGAGCACGTGGCCCGGCTCACGCCGGAGATCTGGCAGCACCATGACGTGGGCACGGAGACGGGCTGGGTGTCCAAGGACGAGGACGGCGACCGCCAGACCCGCCCGTACGAGGGCTCCTGCATCTTCCAGAACCGTCCCGGCTTCGCCGGTGGCGCGGGCTGCTCGCTGCACATCCTGGCCGTCAAGGAGGGACGCGAGCCGCTGGAGACCAAGCCGGACGTCTGCTGGCAACTCCCGGTGCGGCGCACGTACGAGTGGATCGACCGGCCCGACGACACCCGGGTGCTCCAGGTCTCCATCGGCGAGTACGACCGCCGCGGCTGGGGACCGGGCGGCCACGACCTGCACTGGTGGTGCACGTCGGCGACCTCGGCACACGGTGCCGGCGACCCGGTGTACGTCTCGTACCGTCCGGAGCTGATCGAGCTGATGGGCGAGGCGGGATACGAGCGCCTGGCCCAGCTCTGCGAGGAGCGGCTGGCCTCGCAGCTCCCGCTGCTGGCCCCGCACCCCGCGGATCCGGTGGACTGAGCCCGGTCGCTACGGCGTGCCCGTTCCCGGGTCGCCGCCCTCGCCCGGCGGCGCCGAAGAGGTTCCCGGGTCCGGGGAGGGCGTGTCGGTGGCGGTGTCCGTCGGTGTCGGGTCGGTCGGTGTCGGTGACGGGTCCTGGCTGGGGGTGGCGGCCGGTGTGGAACCCGGTCCCGAGGGGGTCGGGGTGCTCGCCGCGGGGTCCGGCTTCCCGCCGGGGTGGGTCGCGCCCGCCTTGCCGTACCCGGTGATCGTGACCACCGCGCCCGCCGGGGCGATCGCCACCCGCGCGGTCCAGTGACCCACCGGCTCGCGCAGGTGATCGACGTACACCTTGACCGTCAGCGACTCGCCCGGATCGAGGGTTCCCGAGGACTGGCTGAGGTAGAGCCAGGCCGCGCCGGTGCGCGCGGACCAGCGGACCGGGGAGCTGCCGGACGCGGTCAGCTTGACCAGGGTCGTGTCGCCGCTGGTCCCGGCCGCCACCGCCAGATGTCCCGGGGTCGCTCCGCGGGCGCTGACGACCTCGACGGACACGTCCGAGGACCCGCCGCGCGCGGCGGAGCGGGCGCCGGGTCCCGCGCTGGCGTTTCCGGCGTTCTCGTAGCCGCCGGACTGCCCACCGTCCAGACCCTCGGAGTCCTGGGCCCCGCTCGTGCTGGCCGGGCGGCCGTCCACGTCCTCGCCGGTCAGGGGAGCGCCGCGGTAGGCGGCCCAGAGGGCGAGAACGGGTGCGGCGACCACGGTGGCGACGATCGTCGTCGTGACGGCCCGCGCGCGCAGGCGGTCTCTTCGGGCGGCGTGGTCCTTGGGGTCCATCGGAAAGCCGCGCCGGTCGAAGCGCGGGGCGCTGCTCCGCGCGCGGGGGGCGTGCGCCATCGCGGTGCGCAGGGCCGCTTGCGGGGCCTGGAGCACGGGAAGGGCCGCGGGCGTGACGCTGGTGCCGGGCCAGGCGCCGGGGACCGCGCGTTCGGCGGTGCGGCGGCAGCGGGGGCAGTCGTCGACGTGGCGGACCAGCTCGCCGCGCAGGGTGGTGCTCAGCACGAGCCTGCTGTCGCCGGTGAGCCGGGCGACGCTGGGGCAGGCGCCGGTCTCCACGACGGCGAGGGCCGCCCGGGTGCGTTCGACCTCGCAGGCGGCGGAGGCGAGCAGCTCGCGCGCCACGGCGAGGTCGATACCGAGGACGGCGGCGACCTCGTGGGCGGCGAGCTGGTGGCGCACCGCGAGTTCGAGCGCCTCGCGCTGCTCCGGGGTGGTCCCGGCGGCCTCCGGCCAGGCCAGCAGGGAGAGTTCGCGACGGCGGTGGTCCTGGACCTCCTCGGGCACGGGAGCGGCGCTCAGCACCTCGGCCGCGCGCCGGTCGGCGGCGGCCTTGTGCGCCGCGTCCAGGGCTGCCCCTTCACGGGCTCCGCCCGCGGCTCCTTGAGGGGTGCCCGTCCGGGGTGTGTGCCGCCCGGAGGCACGCGCCGCCTGGCGCTTGCGCCGGGCTTCCGTGAGCTTGCGCAGACAGGACCAGCGGGCGAGCGCGTAGAGCCAGGCCCTGCGGTCGCCCGCGGCCTCGGGGCCGCGCGGGCCGCGCCGCTCGGCGAGCGCGAGGGCGTCCCCCAGGGCGGCGGTGGCCGCGTCGTGGTCGCACAGCACGGACAGGCAGTAGGTGAACAGGCCGTCCAGATAGGGCTCGTACCGCGCGGGGGGACGCTGGACCAGGGTGCGGGGGGTCGCGCCACGGGGCGCGGCCGTCCGCTTGCGCGCGGCTCCGTGCGCCCGGTGTGCGCCGGTGGTGTGCGTGGAGGTCTCCGGACTGCTGCTCATCACCCGTGCGACCGTAGGTGCCCGGGGCCAGGCCCTTCCTCCCCCTTGAGCACATTTAATCCGTACGGGTGAAACGATCCCTCATAAGGGGACAGGAACCCTCGACCCCTGGCCTGGGCCGTCACCGGCGGCGATGGCAGTCCATGGCAGATGGGACGGCGCCGGGCCCGCTCCAGGACCGGTCGCGCGGGGGTGGGAACGGGGCACGGGGGCTCGCGGCCCGGTTCCGGGGGAGCGGCGACAAGAGCGGGCGCGGGGCAGGGGACGGGGCCGAACCGGGGCCGGGGCCGAGCCCCTGAGCCGGGGAGCGGGTGGGTTCGTACCGTCGCGTGCCGGGTTGTCAGTGGCTCCGGCTACGGTTCGGTCATGGTTGCCCGTACGAAATCCGCGAAGGACCGCCCGTCCTACCGCTGCACCGAGTGCGGCTGGCAGACGGCCAAATGGCTCGGCCGCTGCGCCGAATGCCAGGCATGGGGGACGGTCGAGGAGTACGGCGCGCCCGCCGTCCGTACGACGGCACCGGGCCGGGTCACCACGTCCGCGGTGCCCATCGGGCAGGTCGACGGCCGTCAGGCCACCGCCCGCAGCACCGGCGTGCCCGAGCTGGACCGCGTCCTCGGCGGTGGTCTCGTGCCCGGAGCCGTCGTCCTCGTCGCGGGCGAGCCCGGCGTCGGCAAGTCCACGCTGCTCCTGGACGTGGCGGCCAAGTCGGCGAGTGACGAACACCGCACTCTGTATGTGACGGGCGAGGAGTCGGCGAGCCAGGTGCGGCTGCGCGCGGACCGCATCAAGGCGATCGACGACCACCTCTATCTGGCCGCGGAGACCGACCTGTCGGCCGTCCTCGGTCATTTGGACGCGGTGAAGCCGTCGCTGCTCATCCTGGACTCCGTCCAGACCATCGCCTCCCCGGAGATCGACGGCGCCCCCGGCGGCATGGCCCAGGTCCGGGAAGTCGCCGGCGCGCTCATCCGCGCCTCCAAGGAGCGCGGCATGTCCACCCTGCTCGTGGGCCATGTCACCAAGGACGGCGCGATCGCCGGACCCCGGCTGCTCGAACACCTCGTGGACGTCGTCCTGTCCTTCGAGGGCGACCGGCACGCGCGCCTGAGACTCGTCCGAGGGGTCAAGAACCGCTACGGCACGACGGACGAGGTCGGCTGTTTCGAGCTGCACGACGAGGGCATCACGGGGCTCACCGACCCGTCGGGGCTCTTCCTGACGCGCCGCGCCGAGCCCGTCCCGGGCACCTGTCTGACCGTCACCCTCGAAGGCCGCCGTCCGCTGGTCGCCGAGGTCCAGGCGCTCACGGTGGACTCCCAGATCCCCTCCCCGCGCCGTACGACCTCCGGTCTGGAGACCTCTCGCGTCTCGATGATGCTCGCCGTCCTGGAGCAGCGCGGCCGGATCAGCGCCCTCGGCAAGCGGGACATCTACTCGGCGACGGTCGGCGGTGTGAAGCTCACCGAGCCCGCCGCGGACCTCGCCGTCGCGCTGGCGCTGGCGTCCGCCGCCAGTGACGTCCCGCTGCCGAAGAACCTCGTCGCGATCGGCGAGGTGGGGCTCGCGGGCGAGGTCAGGCGGGTCACGGGCGTCCAGCGCCGGCTGGCCGAAGCCCATCGTCTGGGCTTCACCCACGCCCTCGTACCGACCGATCCGGGCAAGGTCCCCGCCGGTATGAAGGTCCTGGAAGTGGCCGACATCGGCGCGGCTCTGAGTGTCCTTCCGCGCTCGCGTCGCAGAGAGGCCCCACGGGACGAGGAGCAGCGCCGGTAGACTTTGCCCTGGTCTCGCCCGTCCGTACGAACCGAGCGCGACCGGAAACCCGCGACCGGAGGAGTGCAGTGGCAGCCAACGACCGGGCAGCAGCTCCCGGAAAGTCCGGCGGGAGCTCCGGTGCCGATGGCCTGATGCGCGCCGCACTCAGCGCCGTGGCACCCGGTACGGCACTGCGCGACGGGCTGGAGCGGATTCTCCGCGGCAACACGGGCGGACTCATCGTGCTCGGCTCGGACAAGACCGTCGAAGCGATGTGCACGGGTGGTTTCGTCCTGGATGTCGAGTTCACCGCGACCCGCCTGCGTGAACTGTGCAAGCTCGACGGCGGCATCGTGCTCGACAAGGACATCACCAAGATCCTTCGGGCGGGCGTGCAGCTGGTACCCGACCCGACGATCCCGACGGAGGAGACGGGCACCCGGCACCGCACCGCGGACCGGGTGAGCAAGCAGGTCGGCTACCCCATCGTGTCGGTCTCCCAGTCGATGCGTCTGATCGCCCTGTACGTCGACGGCCAGCGCCGCGTGCTGGAGGACTCCGCCGCGATCCTCTCCCGCGCCAACCAGGCCCTCGCCACCCTGGAGCGGTACAAGCTCCGTCTCGACGAGGTCGCGGGGACGCTGTCGGCGCTGGAGATCGAGGATCTCGTCACGGTCCGGGACGTCTCCGCGGTCGCCCAGCGTCTGGAGATGGTGCGCCGCATCGCCACCGAGATCGCCGAGTACGTCGTGGAACTGGGCACGGACGGACGGCTGCTGACCCTCCAGCTCGACGAGCTGATCGCCGGCGTCGAGCCCGACCGCGAACTGGTCGTCCGGGACTACGTGCCCGAGCCGACCGCCAAGCGTTCCCGCACGGTCGACGAGGCGCTGTCCGAGCTGGACGCGCTCGCCCACGGCGAGCTGCTCGAACTCTCCACGGTGGCCAAGGCGTTGGGGTACACCGGCTCTCCCGAGGCACTCGACTCCGCGGTCTCCCCTCGCGGCTTCCGGCTCCTCGCCAAGGTGCCCCGGCTGCCCGGCGCGATCATCGACCGGCTCGTGGAGCACTTCGGCGGGCTCCAGAAGCTGCTCGCCGCGAGCGTGGACGATCTCCAGACGGTCGACGGCGTGGGCGAGGCGCGGGCCCGCAGCGTCCGCGAGGGTCTGTCCCGACTCGCGGAGTCCTCGATCCTGGAGCGTTACGTCTAGTCCTGGACGTTACGTCTAACCCTGGAGCGTTACGTCTAGTCCTGGGGCGTTACGTCTGGACCCTGGAGCGCCGCGTCCGGGAGTTCTTCGGGAGTCCTCGTCGCGGACCGTTACGGCGTCCGCCGCGATCCGGCGCGGGCGGTCGGTCCGGGCCCCGGGTTCACCGGGGCCCGCTCCCGTCGGTGGAGGGTGCCGCTCAGTCCTTGGACAGGACGAACGACGCCTGCGCCTTCCCCAGCCCGGGGGCCTTCGCCTCGACCAGGTAGGTGCCCGCGGGCGCCGACCCCGAAGGAGGCGTGGCGCACGCGGGGGCGCCGGGCTTGCGGTCCCACTTCACCGTGTGGACGGCCTGGCCGCCGGCCGGTACGCGCAGGAAGAAGCCCGCGGCGTCCTTCGGGCAGTCGTCCGAGGCCCAGATGTCATCGTCGGCGCCCGCCTGAGTGATCGTCAGAACCGCGTTCTTCGGGCCGACATCGACCTTGCAGTCGCTGCCCGAGCTGTTCCTGGCGACGATCTCGATCTCGGGCTGCTCGCCGGGCGCGTAGGTGTTGCGCACGCTCTTGAGCGTCAACTTGACGTTTGCCGGGGTGCAGTTGGGGACGGTGGAACCGGCCGGGAGCCGGTCGGCCGCCTCGCCGCCGTTCTTGGACCCGCCGTCGGAACCGCCGCCGGCGCTGCCGCCGGATCCCGTGGAGCCGTCGCCCGAACCGTCGCCCGAACCGTCACCGGAACCGCCGCCCGACGCCCCGGCGCTGCCACTTCCGCTCCCGCCGCCGTCACCTCCGCCGCTCGACTCGTCGCGGCCGCCCGGGTGTTGGCTGATCGCGGGGCCCGAACCGGAGGGGCCCGGCGTGATCGAGGGAGCCGGGTTCTTGCCGTTCGAACCGCCGGCGCCGTTGTTGCCGGCGCCGCCTCCGGTGCCGACCACCCAGACGGTGAGGATCGCCAACAGCCCTAGTACGGACAGCAGAACGGCCCTCCGACGCCAGTAGATGGTGGAGGGTAGCGGCCCGACCGGATTGCGCAGAGATCCCACGGCGCAAACTGTACGAGAGATCGGCGGTGCCGCAGGCCCCACCCGCCGCCCCCGCACCAACTTTTCCGGATCATCATCCCGGCAGACATCCGTTCCGGCGCCGTGGCGGTCACCGGATGCGGTCTTTCACCACCACCCGCCCCGGCGTCGTCCCCGCATCGTCACCGCCGCATGGCAGGATCGACAGTGCCATGACTGCACCCACCAAGCCCACCGGGCCCACCCGGAACGCCCCCGGCGAGGACCTCCACACCCCCGTCATCGCCTGGTTCGACGAGCACGCCCGCGATCTGCCCTGGCGGCATCCCGATGCCGGCCCCTGGGCGGTGATGGTCAGCGAGTTCATGCTCCAGCAGACCCCGGTCAACCGCGTCCTGCCCGTGTACGAGCAGTGGCTGGCGCGCTGGCCGCGCCCCGCCGATCTGTCGAAGGACGCGCCCGGGGAGGCGGTCCGGGCCTGGGGGCGGCTCGGCTATCCGCGCCGCGCCCTGCGGCTGCACGGCGCCGCGGTGGCCATAACGGAACGGCACGGCGGCGACGTACCGACGGACCACGCGCAGTTGCTGGCGCTGCCCGGCATCGGGGAGTACACGGCGGCGGCGGTCGCGTCGTTCGCGTACGGCCAGCGCCATCCCGTGCTGGACACGAACGTCCGCAGGGTCTTCGCGCGGGCCGTCACCGGCGTGCAGTACCCGCCGAACGCCACCACGGCCGCCGAGCGCAGGCTCGCCCGTGCCCTGCTGCCCGAGAGCGAGAGCACGGCGGCGCGCTGGGCCGCCGCCTCGATGGAGCTCGGCGCGCTGGTCTGCACGGCGAGGAACGAGACGTGCCACCGCTGCCCGATCGCCGCGCAGTGCGCCTGGCGGCTGGCCGGCAAGCCCGAGCACGACGGGCCGCCGCGCAAGGGGCAGACGTACGCGGGCACGGACCGCCAGGTGCGCGGCAAGCTGCTGGCCGTCCTGCGGGAGGCGCATGTGCCGGTCCCGCAGACCGCGCTGGACCGGGTGTGGGACGAACCGGTGCAGCGGGGCCGCGCGCTCGACGGGCTCGTCGCCGACGGACTGGTCGAACCGCTCCCCGGCGGTCTGTATCGGTTGCCCCTCACCTGAGACGGGCGCCATAGCCGGATCAACCAGGGCATAGAGCCACCTTCCTCTACCCCGCACCTACAGCCGTTACACAACCGACGGACAGCCGAGTGCTGGCCGCAGGCTGTCTCGGACAACCCCGTGACAACGCCTCCGTAGCTTCAGTGCCGTACCGCAGGAGTGCCGCCCCACCAGAGGCGGCGGTGGTGCACAGGCAACGGACAACCGGCAGCGGTCAGGTCGGAAACGGGGACGGAGGCGGTTGATCATGGCGCAGGGCGAGGTGCTCGAATTCGAGGAGTACGTCCGAACCCGGCAGGACGCGCTGCTGCGCAGTGCCCGCCGCCTGGTCCCCGATCCGGTCGACGCCCAGGACCTCCTCCAGACGGCGCTCGTGCGGACGTACGGCCGCTGGGAGGGCATCGCGGACAAGCGTCTCGCCGACGCCTATCTGCGCCGTGTGATGATCAATACGCGGACCGAGTGGTGGCGGGCCCGCAAGCTCGAAGAGGTGCCCACGGAGCAACTGCCGGACGCGTCGGTGGAGGACGCCACCGAGCAGCACGCGGACCGCGCGCTGCTGATGGACATCATGAAGGTGCTGGCACCCAAGCAGCGCAGTGTCGTGGTCCTGCGACACTGGGAGCAGATGTCCACGGAGGAGACGGCCGCCGCGCTCGGCATGTCGGCCGGAACGGTCAAGAGCACGCTGCACCGGGCGCTGGCCCGGCTCCGCGAGGAGCTGGAGAGCCGCGACCTGGACGCACGCGCGCTCGAACGTGAGGAGCGGGAGCGTTGCGCGGCGTAGGAGCCCGGGCCAGAACGGCCCTGAAGGCGGGGAGTTCGGCGGCGGCCGGGCTCGCCGCCCTCGGCCTTTTCGTGACCGCGTGCGCCACCGGCGGCACCGGTGCCCGCGACGAGGGTCCGGCGGGCAGCGACGCGGTGGCCAAGGGCAGCATCAAGCCCGTCGTCTCCGGCACTCCGTCCAAGGCCCCGAAGCGCGTGGACGCGGTCAAGCTCGTCAAGACCGATCCGGAGGTCAGCGCGGCGGTCAAGCGCGACCTGAAGCCGTGTGTCGCCGACGAGTACCCGGTCGACGTGTCGTACGGGGACCTGACCGGCGGGGCCTCGAACGACATCGTGATCAACGTGATGACCTGTGCCGACGCCGTGGGTGTCGGCAGTTACGTCTATCGCGAGGAGAACGGCCGGTACGAGAACGTCTTCAAGGCCGAGGAGCCTCCGGTCTACGCCGAGATCGACCGGGGCGATCTCGTGGTCACCCAGCAGCTCTACGAGAAGGGCGACCCGGTGTCGTACCCGTCGAGCGAAGAAGTGATCACCTACCGCTGGACCTCGGCGCGCTTCGTCGAACAGTCCAGGATCCACAACGACTACAGCAACGCGGTGGGCGGCTCCGGTTCGCCCGCCCCGGACGCGAACTGAGAACGCGGAGCAGCCGGATGGCAGAGCAGACCCACGTCCTGTTCGTCGAGGACGACGACGTCATCCGCGAGGCCACACAACTCGCCCTGGAGCGCGACGGCTTCGCGGTCACGGCCATGCCCGACGGACTCTCGGGCCTGGAGGCGTTCCGCGCCGACCGTCCCGACATCGCCCTGCTGGACGTGATGGTCCCCGGGCTCGACGGTGTGTCGCTGTGCCGTCGTATCCGGGACGAGTCGACCGTGCCGGTCATCATGCTGTCCGCGCGCGCCGACTCGATCGACGTCGTGCTCGGTCTGGAGGCCGGCGCCGACGACTATGTGACCAAGCCCTTCGACGGCGCCGTGCTGGTCGCCCGGATCCGCGCGGTGCTGCGCCGGTTCGGGCACGCGAGCGGCGGCGCGGGCGCGGCGGCCGACGGCGGTGCGCCGGTGGAGGGCGGAGTGCTCGTCTTCGGTGAGCTGGAGATCGACACCGAGGGCATGGAGGTGACCCGGGGCGGTACGCCGGTGGCGCTGACGCCCACCGAGATGCGGCTGCTCCTGGAGTTCTCGTCCGCGCCGGGGACGGTGCTGAGCCGCGACAAGCTGCTGGAGCGGGTGTGGGACTACGGCTGGGGCGGGGACACCCGGGTGGTCGACGTCCATGTGCAGCGGCTGCGTACGAAGATCGGCCAGGACCGTATCGAGACGGTCCGCGGCTTCGGCTACAAGTTGAAGGCCTGAGCACGCCATGCGGGGGATATTTCAGCGCTCTGCTCCGGGGAGGCCTCCGGCCGTGGGGCGGGTTCCGGTTCCGGGCGGGCGTGCGGAAACGGGGGGTGGCGTGGGCAGGGGTGCGCGCGAGGGAGCGGGTGCCGGCGGGGGCGAGGTGCTCGGCGGGGGCCGGAGACCGGGCAGGGCCGGCGGGCGGGGCATCGGCATAGGGATCGACCGGTGCGCGGATTCGGGTACGAGTATCCGTACGGGCATCCGCTGGAAGCTCAGCACGGCGATCGCCCTGGTCGGCGCGCTGGTCGCCGTCGCGCTGAGCCTGGTCGTGCACAACGCGGCCCGCGTCTCGATGCTGGACAACTCGCGCGACCTCGCCGACGAGCGCATCCAGCTCGCCGAGCGCATGTACGGACCGGGCCGGCCGCCGCCGTTCGGCGCCAAGATAGACGACCCCTCCATTCCGGCGGATCTGATCGCGAAGGTCTCGGAGGGGCGGCGGGCGACCTACGTCTCCGACAGTTCGAACGGCGTGCCGGACATCTGGGCGGCCGTCCCGCTCAGGAACGGCCAGGTGCTGTCCTGGCACGAGCGCTTCACGGACCGCAACGCGGACGTGATGAAGGACCTCGACCAGGCGCTGATCATCGGCTCGATCGCGGTCGTCCTCGGCGGCAGCGCGCTCGGCGTGCTGATCGGCGGGCAGCTCTCGCGCCGGCTGCGCAAGGCGGCGGCCGCGGCGAACCGGGTCGCCAAGGGCGAGCCGGACGTCCGGGTGCGGGACGCGATCGGCGGTGTCGTGCTCGACGAGACCGATGATCTGGCGCGGGCCGTGGACGCCATGGCCGACGCGCTCCAGCAGCGCCTGGAGGCCGAGCGCCGGGTGACCGCCGACATCGCCCATGAACTGCGCACCCCGGTGACCGGGCTGCTCACGGCGGCCGAACTCCTGCCGCCCGGTCGGCCCACCGAGCTCGTACGGGACCGCGCGCAGGCCATGCGCACGCTCGTCGAGGACGTCCTGGAGGTCGCCCGGCTCGACGGTGCCTCCGAGCGGGCCGAGCTGCAGGACATCTTGCTCGGCGAGTTCGTGGCCCGGCGGATCGCCGCCAGGGGGGCGGACGTCGAGGTGCGGGTGGTGCACGAGTCGGAGGTCACGACGGACCCGCGCCGGCTGGAGCGTGTCCTGCTCAACCTGCTGGCGAACGCGGCCCGGCACGGCAGGCCGCCGATCGAGGTCACGGTCGAGGGCCGGGTCATCCGCGTCCGCGACCACGGCCCGGGTTTCCCCGAGAAGCTCCTCGCCGAGGGGCCGAGCCGGTTCCGCACGGGCAGCACCGACCGCGCGGGCGACGGCCACGGGCTCGGTCTGACCATCGCCGCGGGCCAGGCCCGGGTGCTCGGCGCACGGCTGACCTTCCGCAACGTCCGGCCCGCCGGGGCTCCGGAAGGCGTGCCCGCCGAAGGCGCTGTCGCGGTGCTGTGGCTGCCGGAGCACGCGCCGACGAGCACCGGGAGCTACCCGGTGCTGCCGATGTCCGGGAAGTAGACACCGCGGTCACCAGGCCTGTCGCCACCTCGGCGGACGACCGGCCCCGCGCACAGGAGAAGGCCCCCGGGGCGGACAACGCCGGGGGCCTTCGGTGTGAGGAGTTCAGGGGCCGGGTGGACCGGCCCCGCGATCAGGTCAGACCGGCTCGGCGAGCTGGACCTGGGGTGCGTCGTCCGACGCGCCACCCTCGCCGGGCTTGGGCGCGCCCGCCCCCTTGAGGGCGACCTCCTTGACGAACACCGACGAGATCATCACGATCACGGCCACCGACGCGCCCAGCAGGAAGGCGGAATGCGTACCGGCCGACACCGCGTGCTGGTAGGCCTCGCGCGCCGCCGCCGGCAGCTTCGCCAGGCTCGCCGCGTCGAGCTGCGGGGACTGCTCGGTGATCTTCGAGCCCAGTGCGCCGGCCTTCTCGGCCATGACGTCCTTGACGCGGTTGTTGAACAGCGCGCCCATGATGGCGACACCGAACGACGAGCCGAGCGTACGGAACAGGGTGGTGGAGGAGGACGCGACGCCCATGTCCTTCATCTCCACGCTGTTCTGCGCCACCAGCATGGTGACCTGCATCAGGCAGCCCATGCCCAGGCCGAGGACGGCCATGTAGACGCCGGACATGAAACGGGTGGTGTCCGTGTCCATCGTCGACAGCAGGTAGAGGCCGATCACCATCAGCACACCGCCGATGACGGGGAAGATCTTGTAGCGGCCGGTGGCGGTGGTGACCCGGCCGGCGACCATCGACGTCACGAGCATCGCGCCGAGCATGGGCAGCAGGAGCAGACCGGAGTTGGTCGCGGACGCGCCCTGTACCGCCTGCTGGTAGAGCGGCAGGAACAGCGTGGCACCGAACATGGCGAAGCCGGTGACGAAACCGATGATCGACATCAGGGTGAAGTTGCGGCTGCGGAAGATGTGCAGCGGCACGATCGGCTCGGCGGCCTTGGTCTGCCAGTACACGAACCCGGCCAGCGCGGCGACGCCGAGGCCGATCAGCTCCATGATCCTCGCGGACGACCAGGCGTACTCCGTGCCGCCCCAGGTGGTGACGAGGACGATGGAGGTGATGCCGATGGTCAGCAGCGCGGCACCGAGGTAGTCGATGCGCGTCTCGGACCGCTTCTTCGGCAGGTGCAGGACGATGCTGATCGCGGCGAGCGCGACCGCGCCGAGCGGCAGGTTGATGTAGAAGGACCAGCGCCAGCCCCAGTTGTCGGTGATGGTGCCGCCGATCAGCGGACCGCCGATCATCGCCAGCGCCATGATGCCGGCCATCATGCCCTGGTACTTGCCGCGCTCACGGGGCGGGATCAGGTCGCCGATGATCGCCATGACACCGACCATGAGACCGCCGGCGCCGAGTCCCTGAATGGCCCGGAATCCGATCAGCTCACCCATGTTCTGGGCCATGCCGCTCAGCGCGGAGCCGATCAGGAAGATCACGATCGACGTCATGAAGGAGCCCTTGCGGCCGTACATGTCGCCGAGCTTGCCCCAGATCGGGGTGGAGGCCGCGGTGGCGAGGGTGTACGCCGTCACGACCCAGGAAAGGTGTTCGAGTCCGCCGAGCTCGCCCACGATGGTCGGCATGGCCGTGCCGACGATCATGTTGTCGAGCATCGCCAGCATCATCGTGAGCATCAGCGCGAGCAGGACCACGCGCACGCTGCGCTGCCGCTTCTCGCCCTCGGCCGGTTTCCCGGTCTGCTCGGCGGCCGGTTCGGCCGCCTTCGTCGTGTCCGCCATCGTTCCCACTCCCCTGAGTACCTCTGCCGTCGGACCGGCTACTTACTTGCCGACCGGCAAGCTCATCACATCCGGGAAAATAGTCCTCTAACTAGCCGGGCGTCAAGTAAGTAGGGCTAGTTTTACCTGCCGGTCGACAGGTAAGTTTCCAAGGAGCGTGAGGGAGACGAGGATGGGCGGCACCATGGACGGCATCAAGCGGCAGCGCCGAGGCGACACCCGGCAGCGCATCCAGGACGTAGCCCTCGAACTCTTCTCCGAGCACGGCTACGAGAAGACCTCGCTGCGCGAGATCGCCGAGCACCTGGACGTCACGAAGGCGGCACTCTACTACCACTTCAAGACCAAGGAAGAGATCCTGATCAGCCTCTTCCAGGATCTGACCCGGCCGCTCGACGAGCTGATCGAATGGGGCAGGCAGCAGCCGCACACCCTGGAGACCAAGCAGGAGGTGCTGCGCCGCTACAGCGAGGCCCTCGGCGGCGCGTCCCCGCTCTTCCGCTTCATGCAGGAGAACCAGGCGACGGTACGCGAGCTGAGCATCGGCGAGACCTTCAAGGACCGCATGATCAGCATGCTGGAGATCATCAAGGAGCCCGAGGCGCCGCTGACCGACCAGGTCCGCTGCATCAGCGCGCTCTTCACGATGCACGCCGGAATGTTCGTGCTCAAGGAAGTCGAAGGCGACCCCGAGGACAAGCGCAAGGCCGTCCTGGAGGTCGCGATCGATCTGGTGACACAGGCCCACGGGGGCGGAGCCTCCTAGGACCCGGCGCCCGTCAGGCGGGTCAGACCTTGACGCCCATGTTGTGGAGGAACGTCACGGGGTTGACGGCCGAACCGTAGTTGGGGGTCGTACGGATCTCGAAGTGCAGGTGCGGGCCGCTGGAGTTACCGGTGTTGCCCGACAGGGCTATGTGCTGACCGGTGGAGACGACCTGACCGATGCGCACATCGATGCGCGACAGGTGGGCGTACTGGGAGTACGTGCCGTTGGCGTGCTTGATCACGACGGCGTTGCCGTACGCCGGACCGTCACCGGCGCCGTTGCCGCCCGCCTTGACGACGGTGCCGCCGTGGGCGGCCATGACGTTGGTGCCCGTCGGCACGGCGAAGTCCTGGCCGGAGTGCTTGTGGGCCCACATGCCGCCGGCCTGGTTGAAGCTGGCGGACAGGGAGTACTTCGCGACCGGGTCGATCCAGGAAGCGGCCTTCTTCTTCGCGGCGGCCTTCTTCACGACGGCCGCCTTGGTGACGGCGGCCTTCTTCGCGGCGGCGGCCTTGGCCTGAGCGGCGGCCTGGGTGTGAACGGCGTTGGCCGCGGTCACGGTGGCGCTGCTGCTGACGCCCGTTTCGGCGGCGGTCGCGACCCCTGCGCCCAGCACGACCGAGGCGCCCAGACCGACGGTCAGAACGGCCGCCCGAGTGCGAGCCAGGGACGTAAGGGACTTGCGGGACGTGACGCGCTTCGACATGAAAACCTCGTGGAGACGGGGACAAGGGACTGAACAACCACTCCGGCGGACTGCCTGGTGCCGTGTGGGCCATTCATTGGTAACCCGCGCCCCCAGCCGCACTCAAACCCCCCATCTACGGTGCGAAGTAGTACTTCATCCCAAAACTTCCCGAACCTTGACACCTCGGACATCCGGCGAGGGATCTTGTCCCTTTGGCCCGGAAAACAGGGTTTAACCCCACTTCAGGCCTGCACATCCCTTGCCAAACCTGCTCGTGGCCCACCCGTCGGGACGACCTGCCGACAGTCCTCCCCACCCTGGACCAAAGGTCCTTTTTGTCCGTTTTCGCGTATCCACTATTCGCCCTAGTACCGGACAAACCGCCTGTGCGTCATGTCACCGGGGCACCGCCTCCGGGCTCCCCGGAATGTGACGCGGGCTACGCCGCCTGCCCCTGTTTTCAAGGGTCTTGGGGCGTCGCCGGACCCTTCACGGGCACCCCGCGGCAGTGCTGCGCGGATCGGCTGCCGGACCATACGGTTGTCCTTCCGGCCCAACGCTCTCCGGGGGAACGTCATGGACCCAGTAACCGTCGGCGCACGCCTGGCCTCGAGCGTGGCCGCGCCGCTGGTCAGGAAGCTCTTCGTGGCCGAGGGGCCGGGAGCGGGGCTCGTGGACAAGCCCGTACGGATCTCGGCGCTCGTCTCCTTCAAGGGCGAGAAACGGGTCGTGGGAGAGAGAGAACTGGCCAATCTCTCGGCCGCCCTGGTCGGACGGGCGCTGCACGGCGGGGAGCGCCCCTTCCCCGCCGACGAGGAACAGGCCGTCGTCCACGCCCTCGGCCGGACGCTGCACGCCCTGGGCGACCTCACCATGACGGACGTCCAGGCGGTGGAGCTCGGCCACCGGACGCTCGCTGTGCGGCTGCGCACGGCCGCCGGGGACCCCGGACGGGACCTGTCCTTCGACGCGACCCTGTTCTACGAGGGGCTGCTCGACACCGCCTGCCTCCACATCCTGCACTTCTTCACCCAGCGCTCGACGTTCGTCCCCCGCACCCTCGTGGAGCAGAGCCGCAGACAGCGCGAGCTCATCGCCAAGGTGGACGAGCTGATCGCCCGCACCCCCCTGACGGGCGGCACCGACCAGGCCTTCGAGCAGCGCTATCTCGCCCATGCCGCCACCCGGCACGGCCACCTCACCATCTACGGCATCGACCTCGTCAACTCCCCGGAACGCTGGCCGCTGGACGCCGCCTACCTCAGCCTCCAGGCCCTGCGCCCCCTGGAGGACGAGGAGACCGCCGCCCCGGAGGGCGTGGGCATCGCCGGCGCCTCGCTGCCCGCCGAACAGGCCCTCGCGGAACAGGACCTCGTCCTCCTGCGCGGGGTGGCCGGTTCCGGCAAGACCACGCTGGTGCAGTGGCTGGCGGTGACCGCGGCGCGCGGGGAGCGGGGCGACCGCGTCCCCTTCGTCCTCCCGCTGCGCACCCTCGTCCGCCGTCCCGACGGCCTGCCGGCCCCCGACGCGTTCCTGTCCGCCGTCCGGATCCCCTTCCACGCGGCCCAGCCGGACGGCTGGAGCGACAGGGTGCTCCGCCACGGCCGCGGCCTGCTGCTCGTCGACGGGCTCGACGAGATCCCCGAGCGTGACCGCGAACACACCCGCCGCTGGCTGCGTGAGCTCCTCGACGCCTACCCCGGCAACCAGTGGCTCGTCACGTCCCGCCCCTCGGCCGTACGCGAGGACTGGCTCACCCCCGACGGATTCACCGAACTCGTCCTCTCGCCCATGACCGGCGACGACGTGGCCGCCTTCATCCGCCGCTGGCACGCCGCGGCACGCCTGGACGCCCCCGACACGGACCGCCTCGACGGCTACGAGCGTTCCCTCCTCGACGCCGTGCGCACCAAGCCGGACCTCGGCCGCCTCGCCACCAACCCCCTGATGTGCGGCCTGATCTGCGCGCTGCACCGTGACCGGCGGGGCTATCTGCCGCACGGCAGACAGGAGTTGTACGACGCCGCGCTCTCCATGCTGCTCTCGCGTCGTGACGAGGAGCGCGACATGTTCGTCACCGGAGGCGGCCACGACGGCGTCCACCTCACCGAACTCCCGCAGATCCAGCTTCTGCAACGGCTCGCCTACTGGCTCATCCGCAACAACCGGTCGGAGATGGACAGGGACCGCGCCGAACGCATCGTCGCCGACGTCCTGCCCTCACTCCCGGCCGCCGCCCGGCAGGGCGACGCCGAGCGGATCCTGCGCCACCTCGTCGTGCGCAGCGGCCTGCTGCGTGAACCCGCCCCGGGAACCGTGGAGTTCGTCCACCGCACCTTCCAGGACTACCTGGGCGCCAAAGCCGCCGTGGAGGAAGGGGACTTCGGACTCCTGGTGCGCAACGCCGGGGAGTCCCAGTGGGCCGATGTGGTCCGGATGGCCGTCGCCCACGCCCGGCCCCGCGAACGGGCCGAACTGCTCGGCTCCATGACCGGCGCCGCGGCCCGGCTCGACGGCGCGGCGGCGACCCGTGTACGGCTGCTCGCCCTCGCCTCGCTGGAGCACGCCACGCAGCTCGCGCCCGAGGTGCGGGCGGCCGTGGAGGGCGACGCGGCCACGCTCATCCCGCCGAGGACGTCGACTGAGGCCCGCGCCCTGGCCGAGGCCGGCCCCCTCGTCCTGGAACTGCTGCCCGGACCGGAGGGGCTGACCGACGCCGAGGCCCACGGCGTCGTGGTCACCGCGTCCCTGATCGGCACCGGCGCGGCCATCCCCGTACTGGCGCGCTTCCGCTCGCATCCGGCCCGTTCCGTACGAGCCCAACTCGCCTGGGGATGGCACAGGTTCGACACCGAGCGGTACGCGTCCGAGATCATCGCCCGGCTGGACCCGGCCGGCCTGTACTTCTCCGCGCACTCGACCGCCCAGCTCCAGGTGCTGCGCGACCTGGGCGGCCGGCCCCGGCTGCAGATCGTGGGAGACATGGACCCGGGGGAGCTGCGCACCTGCCTGCTCCCGGACCAGGTGACCCGGCTGATGCTGCGGCACAACAACCGCCTGCGGGATCTGGGCTTCCTGACGGCACAGCGGCGGCTGGAGCAGCTCAACCTCGATCAGTGCACGGGGATCGGTGATCTCGGGCCGCTCGCGGAGCTGCCGCTGCGGGGGCTGTACCTGATGTCCGATTCAGGACGGCCCTTGGTCCCCGACGGTCTGGCGGGGCTGACCTCGCTGCGGGAACTGAACGTCGGACACCGGCTCCCCGGCCGGTCGCTGAGTGAGACGCTCCCCCTGGACGCGCCGCTGGAAGTCATCTGCTTCGGGCGGGACGTCCTCCGCGACACAGGGATGCGGGGACTGCGCCACTGGAGGTCCCTGCACACCCTGTGGCTGAGCCGGGAGCCGGGCGAGCTCACCCCCGACGACTGGTCCGAGGTCGCCGCGCTGCCGGCGCTCAGGGAACTGCGGATCCACCGGGCCGCTCTCGGATCCCTCGTGTCGGCGCCGCCGCTGCCGTCCGTCGAACACCTGGAACTGAGGAAACCGGCGGGGAACGAGGACCTCTCCGGACTCCGAGCCCTGCTGCCGAATCTGCGGACCGTCAATTTCGCCCTCAATTCGGACACCGGCACCGTGCCGGAACGGCTCGCGGATCAGTTGCCGGGCGAACACACGACAACTACCACCCACAACGTTCTGTGACTCCTCCCCGCCGAATTCCGGGACTTCTCCCGGACGCGGAAAAGGGGCTGCCCCGGGACCGAAGTCCCGGGGCAGCCCCTTTTCAGGCGGACCCGGAGGTCACGCCTCCTTGCTCAGGTTCGGACCGGCACCGCCGGCGGCCTGCTCGATCGGCGGGACGTCGGGAAGCGCCGACTTCTCCTCACCCCGGAAGGTGAAGGCCTTGGCCTCGCCCTCGCCCTCCGTGTCGACGACCACGATGTGGCCGGGACGGAGCTCGCCGAAGAGGATCTTCTCCGAGAGGATGTCCTCGATCTCGCGCTGGATGGTCCGGCGCAGCGGCCGGGCACCCAGGACGGGGTCGTAGCCCTTCTTCGCGAGGAGCGACTTGGCGGTCGGGCTGAGCTCGATGCCCATGTCCCGGTCCTTCAGACGCTCGTCGACCTTGGCGATCATGAGGTCGACGATCTGGATGATGTCTTCCTCGGTGAGCTGGTGGAAGACCACCGTGTCGTCGACACGGTTCAGGAACTCGGGGCGGAAGTGCTGCTTCAGCTCCTCGTTGACCTTGGCCTTCATCCGGTCGTAGTTCGTCTTGACGTCGCCCACGGCCGCGAAGCCGAGGTTGAAGCCCTTGGAGATGTCCCGGGTGCCGAGGTTGGTCGTCATGATGATGACCGTGTTCTTGAAGTCCACGACCCGGCCCTGGGAGTCGGTCAGACGACCGTCCTCCAGGATCTGCAGCAGCGAGTTGAAGATGTCCGGGTGGGCCTTCTCGACCTCGTCGAAGAGGACGACGGAGAACGGCTTGCGGCGGACCTTCTCGGTGAGCTGGCCGCCCTCTTCGTAGCCCACGTAGCCGGGGGGCGAACCGAAGAGACGCGAGACCGTGTGCTTCTCGCTGAACTCCGACATGTCGAGGGAGATCAGCGCGTCCTCGTCACCGAAGAGGAACTCCGCGAGGGTCTTCGACAGCTCCGTCTTACCGACACCCGAGGGGCCGGCGAAGATGAAGGAACCACCGGGACGCTTCGGGTCCTTCAGACCCGCTCGCGTACGGCGGATCGCCTGCGAGAGCGCCTTGATGGCGTCCTTCTGGCCGATGACCCGCTTGTGGAGCTCGTCCTCCATGCGCAGCAGACGCGAGGACTCCTCCTCGGTCAGCTTGAAGACCGGGATGCCGGTGGCGGTGGCCAGGACCTCGGCGATGAGCTCGCCGTCGACCTCGGCCACGACGTCCATGTCGCCGGCCTTCCACTCCTTCTCGCGCTTGGCCTTCGCCGCCAGGAGCTGCTTCTCCTTGTCGCGGAGGGAAGCCGCCTTCTCGAAGTCCTGGGAGTCGATGGCCGACTCCTTGTCGCGGCGCACGCCCGCGATCTTCTCGTCGAACTCGCGGAGGTCCGGCGGCGCGGTCATCCGGCGGATGCGCATCCGGGAGCCCGCCTCGTCGATCAGGTCGATCGCCTTGTCGGGCAGGAAGCGGTCCGAGATGTACCGGTCGGCGAGCGTCGCCGCCTGCACCAGGGCCTCGTCGGTGATGGACACACGGTGGTGGGCCTCGTACCGGTCGCGCAGACCCTTGAGGATCTCGATCGTGTGGGGGAGGGAAGGCTCCGCCACCTGGATCGGCTGGAAGCGGCGCTCGAGGGCCGCGTCCTTCTCGAGGTGCTTGCGGTACTCGTCCAGGGTGGTCGCGCCGATGGTCTGGAGCTCACCGCGGGCCAGCATGGGCTTCAGGATCGAAGCGGCGTCGATGGCGCCCTCGGCGGCACCCGCACCGACCAGCGTGTGCAGCTCGTCGATGAACAGGATGATGTCGCCGCGGGTGCGGATCTCCTTGAGGACCTTCTTGAGGCGTTCCTCGAAGTCACCGCGGTAGCGGGAGCCGGCGACCAGCGCGCCGAGGTCGAGGGTGTAGAGGTGCTTGTCCTTGAGGGTCTCGGGCACCTCGCCCTTGACGATGGCCTGGGCGAGGCCCTCGACGACGGCGGTCTTGCCGACGCCGGGCTCGCCGATGAGCACCGGGTTGTTCTTCGTACGGCGGGACAGCACCTGCATGACCCGCTCGATCTCCTTCTCGCGCCCGATGACCGGGTCGAGCTTGGACTCACGAGCGGCCTGGGTGAGGTTCCGGCCGAACTGGTCGAGGACCAGGGACGTGGAGGGAGTGCCCTCAGCAGGACCGCCACTGGCGCCGGCGGTCTCCTTGCCCTGGTAGCCGGAGAGCAGCTGGATGACCTGCTGCCGCACCCGGTTGAGGTCTGCGCCCAGCTTGACGAGGACCTGGGCGGCGACGCCCTCGCCCTCGCGGATCAGGCCGAGCAGGATGTGCTCCGTGCCGATGTAGTTGTGGCCCAGCTGAAGGGCCTCGCGGAGCGACAGCTCCAGGACCTTCTTGGCACGGGGGGTGAAGGGGATGTGGCCTGACGGGGCCTGCTGGCCCTGTCCGATGATCTCCTCCACCTGCTGGCGGACCGCCTCGAGCGAAATCCCGAGGCTCTCCAGGGCCTTAGCGGCGACACCCTCACCCTCGTGGATCAGGCCCAGGAGGATGTGCTCGGTGCCGATGTAGTTGTGGTTGAGCATCCGGGCTTCTTCCTGAGCCAGGACGACAACCCGCCGCGCGCGGTCGGTGAACCTCTCGAACATCGTTAATCGCTCCTCAGAGCGGTCAGGCAGTAAGGGGACGCTCCCCTCCCTGTCCTTCCGCAGCTTAGTCCCGCAAGCGGGGACCGCTCATTCCAACTGCCGACACCGTCCTTGGCCTCCTGACCCCGAACGCCGACATCTGCTCCAACCTGATGGTGCGAGACGATGTTCCCGCAGGCCAGGCAGATACCCTCTCCCGCTGTACGCCGATGGCGAACGTGAGATGCCCGAGCCCTGCGTGTCGCCCCTCCCACTAGGCATGTCTTACCCGTGCGCACTGACAGTCCATGCCGCGCGCACCGGTTCCCTCCGCTACGGGCGAACACCAATGCCCGGCGGAACGCTCCCGCACGCCCCATTTCCCGGAACTCTGCGTGCTCAAGGAAATGCCCAGCGTAACTCCGGGGGTCTTCCGGCTGTTGCTCCTTGCATGGTTCCCACCGTCCCTGTCCCCCGTCGGCCGTCCGATCCGGGTGATCCCGTCGATCCGGTGTGCCAGTGGTACGAGAACGAACTGGGCTGGGCGGCAGTGCCCGGAACGCCGGTACGGCTGGTCACGGGGCTGCGCTTCGACGTCCTGGAGGTGCCGGCGGAGGCGGGATTCCCGGCGCTGCGGCATCTGGGTCCCGCGTCCCCGGTGGCTCTGCACGGGGAGCGGATGCGGCTGCTGGTCGCCGCGGGGAGCGCGGAGGAGCTGCCGGGGCTGCTCGACTGGCTGGAGTGGGGCGCTCTCGCGCTGGATCTCACGGCGGTCGGCGCGGGCGGAAGCGTAGAGGCTCCCCCGCCCACGGCCGGTCCGGAAACGGGGAGTGGCCCACGAGGGGCCGCCCGCTGGCTGCGGCCCCCGGAGCCCGGCCGCGCGGTGGAACCGGCGTTGCCGACACTGTCGGCGCTGGGCGGCGGGGCCGCCGGCGGGGGCGTTGGGGGCGCCCCCGATCTCGTACGACTGGTGCAGACGATGGCGACACACTGCCACCGCGTGAGGCTGCGGCGAGCGTGCGCTCAGCCGTTGGCCTTCTCGTAGGCCTCGCGAATGGACGCGGGAACACGGCCGCGGTCGTTGACCTCCAGGCCGTTCTCCTTTGCCCAGGCGCGGATCTGCGCGGTGTCCTGGCTGCCACCGGAAGCGACGCGGGCCTTTCCGCGTCCGCCCGAAGCACGGCCTCCGGTACGGCGGCCACCCTTGACGTAGGCGTCGAGAAGGCCACGGAGCTTGTCCGCATTGGCTGTCGTGAGATCGATTTCGTACGTCTTGCCGTCCAACGCGAACGTCACGGTCTCGTCCGCCTCGCCACCGTCGAGGTCGTCGACAAGAAGGACCTGAACCTTCTGTGCCACCGGATTTCCTTTCATCGATAACTTCAGGGCAAGGAGGGCCTCGCGGCGTCCGCCGTTTCGCCGTCCCTTGTTATATGCAGTACTGCAGTACGTCGGAAAGCAAACCGCTTTTGCCGGAAAAACACAAACCCCTGGCAGAGACTCACTGGACTCCGCCCGCACGGAAACATGCGCGTTTCGGACATAGGGAACGTGGGCAACCCACTCCGCCGGAATAGCCGGTCGCGATCACAGATGCAGAAGCATCCGGCTGTTGCCCAAGGTGTTCGGTTTCACTCGTTCGAGACCGAGGAACTCAGCGACGCCCTCGTCATAGGAACGCAGGAGCTCGGCGTACACATCGGTGTCGACGGGTGTCTCACCGATCTCCACGAAGCCGTGCTTCGCGAAGAAGCCGACTTCGAAGGTCAGACAGAAAACCCGTCGAACACCGAGCCAGCGGGCGGTCTGGAGCAACTTCTCCAGCAACTGATGACCGACGCCCAGGCCCTTGACCGTGGGGTTCACCGCGAGAGTGCGGACTTCCGCGAGGTCTTCCCACATCACGTGGAGGGCGCCGCAGCCGACCACCTCGGCGTTGTCGTCGCGTTCCGCGACCCAGAACTCCTGGATGTCCTCGTAAAGGGTGACGGTGGGTTTGTCGAGCAGGATACGGCGGCGCACGTTCGCGTCGAGGAGTCCGCGTACGGCCGCGACATCGCTGGTCCTGGCCCGCCGGACGGTGACGGCTTTTGCGCTGACTTCGGGATGCTCCGCCGGAAGCTCTGCCGGAACCTCCGCGGGATGCTCTGCTGACATGAGCGGACGCTATCGCCCGGAGGCGTCCCCGTCGGCGGCGGGGTTCTCCTCGGTGGGCTCGGGCGCCGGTGGCCTTTCGGCGGCTTCGGGGGCTCGCGGTTCGGGCCCTTGCACGATGCGTACGGCATCGCTGAGGGCCACGCGCTGTTCCTCGCTCATCATCCCGAAGAAGGCGACGAGAGCGGCTGCCGGGTTGTCGCTCTGCGACCAGGCGTCGTTCATCAGGGCCGCCGAGTAGGCGGCGCGTGTGGAGACCGCCTCATATCGATAGGCCCGGCCTTCCGCCTCGCGGCGCACCCAGCCCTTCTGATGGAGATTGTCCAGAACGGTCATCACCGTGGTGTACGCGATGGACCGTTCCTGTTGAAGGTCTTCCAGGACTTCCCGAACGGTCACAGGGCGGTTCCACTTCCACACCCGCGTCATGACCGCGTCTTCGAGTTCTCCCAATGGGCGAGGCACAGTTCAGAACAATAGTGGGAGATGGTCAACAAAAAGGGCGTACGACTCGAAGGACGCAGGAAACGTCCGAGTCGTACGCCGGTGACGGCGCGGCGGCCTGGTGCGCGGCGGGCCCGCGCCGAGGGGGCTCGGCGGGAGCCGCGCGCGGCCGCCCGGGGTTCAGGCCCCGGCGTCCTTGGGGGCCGAGGCCTGCTGGGCGGCCTCCACGCGCGCGAGGGCGGCGTCGACGACCCCGTCCTCCTTGGCCTTGTTGGCCCCGCCCTGACTCTTCACGATCGTCACGATGAGCCCGATGAAGAACACGGCCATCACTACCGGGGGCACGAGCGCGGAGACGTAGTCCATGCCTCCAGAGTAGCCAGGGGGCGCCGTTGGGCTCAGCCGGGGTCCGCGACAGCCACTAGGCCGTGTCCGCAAAGTCGCGCCTGCCCAGCGACGCCTGGCACGCACTCTCGCCGCAGACGCCGCCGGACCCGCCCTCCGGGCGAACGACGCGACTTTCCGGACACGACCTAGCCCGCCGCGAGTTGCTGCGGCGGGTCGGCCGGAGGGGGGCCGGGCTTGCGCCGGGGCGGGAAGACCTCGCCCGGGGTGGGGATCGGCCGGTCCGGGCGGGGGGAGCGGACCGGCGGCTGGGGCTGGGGTTTCGGCTCGGACCTCCGGTCGGGCTCCTCTGCGGCCCGGCCACCGGGGAGGGCCAGCAGACGGGTGCGGGACGGGGGCACCGAGGCGATCGCGCGGCCCGCGAGCCGGGCCCGCACGTCCTGCTCGGCGAGGCCCCGGCAGCGCTCCAGGAGAACCGCCGCGACGGGGTTGCCGCGCAGCGCGCCGAGCGCGGCCAGGTCGTCGGGGTTCGGCCGGTATCCGGAGACGAGGACCTCCTCCAGAAGCGCCAGATAGCCGGCGGCGGTGCCCGGCAGGGCAGCCCGGTAGCGGGCGAGGTCGGCCAGCAGGAAGGCCCGGAGCCTGGCCCCCTCGTAGGCCGCCTCGTCGAGGGACTCGGCGAGGCGGAGGCAGTCCTGGACGTCCTCGGCCGAGACGGGGCAGGGGTGCAGGGCGAGGGCGAGGGCACGGCGGAGCACACGCAGCTCCTCCGCACCGAACGCCATGCCGCCGTGGGATCCGTAGGGCGTGGGCATGGGGCGACGATACGTGCTAATCAGACAAAATCCGCATAGCGGAAGAAATGTGGCGCGTCCTGCTTTCGCCGGACGCCGGGTGCCGGCCGGGGAATTCCGTCCCGGATTCCGGATGCGCGCCGGGGGCCGCGGTCCCGGATTCCGGATGCGCGTCCGGCGCCGCGGTCCCGGATTCCGGATGCGCATCCGGCGCCGCCGCGGTCCCGCCGGAGGGGCTCCCCGTTCGCGGGCCCCGAACGCACGAAGGGGCCCCGCGAACGCGGAGCCCCTTCGGTGCCGGCTGCCCGCATCGGGCGGCCGGAGGTCACATGCGCGAGACGTTCCGCTCGTACACCAGACGCAGCCCGATCAGCGTCAGCCACGGCTCGTGCTCGTCGATCACCGAGGACTCGCCGAGGACCATCGGAGCCAGTCCGCCGGTCGCGATGACGGTGACGTCCTCGGGGTCGTCGGCGAGCTCGCGCGCCATCCGGTTCACGACCCCGTCGACCTGGCCCGCGAACCCGTAGATGATGCCGGACTGCATCGCCTCGACGGTGTTCTTGCCGATCACCGCGCGCGGCCGGGCCACCTCGATCTTGCGGAGCTGCGCGCCCTTGACGCCGAGCGCCTCGACGGAGATCTCGATGCCGGGGGCGATGACGCCGCCGATGTACTCGCCCCGCGCGCTGACCGCGTCGAAGGTGGTCGCCGTACCGAAGTCGACCACGATCGCCGGTCCCCCGTACAGCTCGACGGCCGCCACGGCGTTGATGATCCGGTCGGCGCCGACCTCCTTGGGGTTGTCCGTGAGGATCGGCACGCCCGTCTTGACGCCGGGTTCGACGAGGACGGCGGGGACATCGCCGTAGTAGCGCCGCGTCACCTCGCGCAGTTCGTGCAGCACGGACGGCACGGTCGCGCAGATCGCGATGCCGTCGATGCCGTCACCGAGTTCCTCGCCGAGCAGCGGGTGCATGCCCATGAGGCCCTGCAGCAGCACGGCGAGTTCGTCGGCGGTGCGGCGCGCGTCGGTGGAGATGCGCCAGTGCTCGACGATCTCCTCCCCGTCGAAGAGGCCGAGGACCGTGTGGGTGTTGCCTACGTCGATGGTCAGCAGCATGGCCGGGGTTACTCCGCCGCTCGCAGGTCGAGGCCGATGTCGAGGATCGGGGAGGAGTGCGTGAGCGCGCCCACCGCCAGGAAGTCGACGCCCGTCTTCGCGTAGGCCGCGGCGTTGGCGAGGGTGAGCCGGCCGGACGCCTCCAGCAGGGCACGGCCGGCGACGAGGGCGACCGCCTCCTCGCACTCGACCGGCGTGAAGTTGTCCAGCAGGATCAGATCGGCGCCCGCGTCGACGACGTCACGCAACTGGTGCAGGGTGTCGACCTCCACCTCGACGGGGACCTCCGGGAACATCTCCCGTACGGCCTTGAAGGCCTCGGCCACACCGCCCGCGGCGACCACGTGGTTGTCCTTGACCAGCGCCGCGTCGGACAGCGACATGCGGTGGTTGACGCCACCCCCGCAGCGCACCGCGAACTTCTCCAGGGAGCGCAGGCCCGGCGTGGTCTTGCGGGTGTCCCGAACCTTCGCCTCGGTGCCCTCCAGGGCGTCCGCCCACGCGCGCGTGGCGGTCGCGATGCCGGACAGGCGGCACAGGAGGTTGAGGGCGCTGCGTTCGGCCGTCAGCAGGTCGCGGGTGCGCGTGGTGACGCTCAGCAGCTTCTGGCCGGCCTCGACGGTGTCGCCGTCCTCGACGTGCCGCTCGACCTCGAACTCGTCGGTGCAGACCACCGACAGGACGGCCTCGGCGACGCGCAGGCCCGCGACGACGCCCGCGTCCCGGGCCGTGAAGTCGGCGGTGGAGACGGCGTCCTCGGGGATGGTCGCGACCGTCGTCACGTCCACGCCGTGGTCGAGGTCCTCCTGGATCGCCACGTTCGCGATGTCCTCGACCTCCAGGGGGTCGAGACCGGCGTCGGCCAGGAGCTGGGCCAGAGCGGGATCGAGGCCGCACTCCATGTACGCCTCGTCCATGTCTGCGCCACAGCCGCAGCCGTCGCCGCAGCCGCCGCTCTCGGCGAGGGGAAGGTCGTGGGTGCTCACTTCGGTCACTGCTCCTGGGGACGGGACGGGGGCGCCGGGTGGGGCTGCCGGGATGTCGGGGGGAAGTCTGCGGTATCGGTGGTGCGGAGGGCGAGGGTCCGGTCGGGATTCAGCCGTACGACGATGTGGCGGCGCCACTGGTCGTCGTCGCGGTCGGCGTGGTCCTCCCGCCAGTGGCAGCCGCGGGTCTCCTCGCGCAGCAGGGCGGCGGCGACCAGGACGCGGGCCACGCACAGCAGGTTGGTGGCCTCCCAGGTGTCGACGCCGGGCTCGGAGGTCTTGCCGTTCTCGTCGAGGGCGTCCCGCGCGTCGGTGTGCAGCCGCTGGAGCTGCTCGGCCGCGGCCGCGAGGGACTCGGCGGAGCGCAGCACACCGGCGCCGACCGTCATGATCCGCTGGATCGCGAAGCGGGTCTCGGGGGCGAGCAGCGGGTGCGCGGGCGTCTCGGGGTGCGGCACCGGCTGGGGCACGCGCGCGTGCGGACCGTTCTCGGCGTGGCTCGCCGCGATGTCGGCGGCGATCCGCTCGGCGTAGACGAGGCCTTCCAGCAGGGAGTTGGAGGCGAGCCGGTTGGCGCCGTGGACGCCCGTGCAGGCGACCTCCCCGCACGCGTACAGGCCGGGGACCGTGGTGCGGCCCCGGGCGTCGGTGCGGACGCCGCCGGAGGCGTAGTGGGCGGCCGGGGCGACCGGGACGGGCTCGGTCACCGGGTCGATGCCGTTGGCGCGGCAGGCGGCGAGGATCGTGGGGAAGCGGTGTTCCCACATGTCGGCGCCGAAGTGCCGGGCGTCGAGGTACATGTGCTCGGCGTCCTGCTCCTGCATGCGGCGCGTGATGCCCTTGGCGACGATGTCCCGGGGCGCCAGTTCGGCCAGCTCGTGCTGTCCCACCATGAAGCGCACGCCGTCGGCGTCGACGAGGTGGGCGCCCTCGCCGCGTACCGCCTCGGAGACCAGCGGCTGCTGGCCCTCCGCGTCGGGGCCGAGGAAGAGCACGGTCGGGTGGAACTGGACGAATTCGAGGTCGGAGATCTCGGCGCCCGCGCGCAGGGCGAGGGCCACGCCGTCGCCCGTGGAGACGGACGGGTTGGTGGTCGCGGAGTACACCTGGCCCATGCCGCCGGTCGCGAGGACCACGGTGGGGGCGTGGACGGCGCCCACGCCGTCGTGCTGGCCCTCTCCCATGACGTGCAGGGTCACACCCGCGGTGCGGCCCTCGGCGTCCGTCAGGAGGTCGAGGACGAGCGCGTTCTCGACCGTGCGCAGACCGCGCGCGCGGACCGCCTCGACGAGGGCCCGGGAGATCTCGGCGCCGGTCGCGTCACCGCCCGCGTGCGCGATGCGGCGGCGGTGGTGGCCGCCCTCGCGGGTGAGTTCGAGGCGGCCCTCGGAGGACTCGTCGAAGTGGGCGCCGGTCGCGATGAGCCGGCGGACGGCGTCCGGGCCCTCGGTGACGAGGATGCGCACGGCCTCCTCGTCGCACAGGCCCGCGCCCGCGACCAGGGTGTCGTCGAGGTGCTCCTCGGGGGTGTCGCCCTCGCCGAGAGCGGCGGCGATGCCGCCCTGCGCCCAGCGGGTGGAGCCGTCGTCCAGGCGGGCCTTGGTGACCACGACGGTACGCAGCCCCGCGGCCTCGCAGCGCAGCGCGGCGGTGAGCCCGGCGACGCCGGAGCCGACGACCACGACGTCCGCGGTCAGGGCCCAGCCCGGGGCGGGCGCGTGCAGGCGTATGCCGGTGCCAGTGGCGGTCTCTGAACCTGTGCCTTTGCCGGTCACGAGGCGGCTCCGAAGGTGAGGGGAATGTTGTCGATCAGGCGGGTCGTCCCGACCCGGGCGGCGACGGCGAGGACCGCCTCGCCGGTGAAGTCGTCCGGGATCTCCGTGAAGTCGTCCGGGTCGACGAGAGCGAGATAGTCCAGGACCAGCGGCGGCCGCAGGCGGGCCGCCTCGTCGAGGACCAGCCGGGCGGCCGAGCGGACGCCGCCGGGCCAGCCGGGGACGGCCTTGGCGACGGCGTGCGCGTCGGCCGCGGCCCGGGACTCCCCTATGGCGCTGAGGGCCTCGGCGCGCTCGCGCGTGGCGGGCACCTCCAGGGCCCGCGCGCGCAGCGCCTCCTGGGCGGCGTGCCGGTCACGGCCGGCGAACAGGGCCTGCGAGAGGGCGAGCGCGGTGCGCCGCTCCTCGGCCGAGAGGTAGCGGTTGCGGCTGGAGAGGGCGAGCCCGTCCTCCTCGCGCACGGTGGGGACGGCGGTGATCTCCACGCCGAAGTTCAGGTCGCGTGCCATGCGCCGGATCAGGGCGAGCTGCTGGGCGTCCTTCTGGCCGAACAGGGCCACGTCCGGCCGGGTCAGGTGCAGCAGTTTGGCGACGACGGTGAGCATGCCGTCGAAGTGGCCGGGCCGCACGGAGCCCTCCAGGCGCTCGCCCATCGGTCCCGCGGAGATCCGGACCTGGGGTTCGCCGCCGGGGTAGACCTCGTCGGCGGAGGGCGCGAACACGACGTCCGCGCCCGCCTGTTCGGCGATCTTCAGGTCGGCGTCGAGGGTGCGCGGGTAGCGGTCGAGGTCCTCGCCCTGGCCGAACTGGAGGGGGTTCACGAAGACGGTGACGACCACCTCGCCCGCCTCTCCCGCGATCTCGCGGGCGGTGCGGATCAGGGTGGCGTGGCCCTCGTGGAGGGCGCCCATGGTCATCACGACGGCTCTGCGGCCGGTCCGGGTCCGCGCGGACAGTTCGCCGGCGGTGCGCAGCAGGGCGGTGGTCATCGGGTGTCTCCCTCGGTCCCCTGGGTCGCGTCCGTCCCGTCGGCGAGTACTCCCAGGAGGTCCTCGGCGAGTTCCGGCTTGAGCAGCCCGTGGGCGAGCGCGCGGTCGGCGGTCGCGCGGGCCATCGCCAGATAGCCGGCGACGGTCCCCGGGGCGTGCCGGCGCAGTTCGGCGACGTGCGCGGCGACCGTGCCCGCGTCCCCGCGCGCGACGGGTCCGGTCAGGGCCGCGTCGCCCGACCTGAGCGCGTTGTCCAGGGCGGCGCCGAGGAGCGGGCCGAGCATGCGGTCGGGGGCCTCGACACCGGCGGTGCGCAGCAGTTCCATCGACTCGGCGACGAGGGTCACCAGGTGGTTGGCGCCGAGCGCGAGGGCCGCGTGGTAGAGCGGCCGGGACTCCTCGGCGATCCACTCGGGCTCGCCGCCCATCTCGATCACGAGGGCCTCGGCGGCCAGCCGGAGCTGGTCGGGGGCGGTGACGCCGAAGGAGCATCCGGCGAGCCGCTGGACGTCCACCGCGGTGCCCGTGAACGTCATCGCGGGGTGCAGGGCGAGCGGCAGGGCGCCCGCCCTGAGGGCCGGGTCGAGCACGCGCGCGCCGTACCGTCCGGAGGTGTGCACCAGGAGCTGTCCCGGGCGGACGGCGCCCGTGTCGGCGAGTCCTTCGACGAGCCCGGGGAGCGCGTCGTCGGGAACGGTCAGCAGGACGAGGTCGGCGCGGTCCAGGACCTCGGCCGGGGACACCAGCGGGACGTCGGGCAGGAGTTGCGCGGCGCGCCGCCTGGAGGCGTCGGAGACGCCGGAGACGGCCACCGGGCGGTGTCCGGCGAGCTGGAGCGCGGCGGCGAGCGCGGGACCGACACGGCCGGCGCCGACGACGCCGACGGTCAGCCGCGCGGGGCGGTCCTTGGGCTCTGGCTGGGGATACGTACTCACGCGACGGCGGCCTTCCGTTCCAGTCCGCTCGGGGTACCGGACGATTTCTCGTCATGTTAACGCGATTGGTCCGGGGGGAGTCCGGCCGTCCACAGGCTGTGGGTTTCCGCGCGCCGCGACGCCGGTGAGGACCCTGGCCGGGTGAACGGGATTTCCACAGGTCACCGGCGTGCGGAATTCGAGGTGACCGGCCGGGCCCGCCCGGGACATGATCCTGGAATGAGTGATACGACGGCACGCAGCGGTACGGACCCGGCGGAGCGGGGCGGTACGGAGCCCGCGGAGCAGGGCGGGGAGGGGACGGCGGGACTGTCTCCCGAGGAACGGTTCGAGCGGCGCGTGGTGGCCTGGAAGGCGGCCGGGCGGGTGCTGTGGCGCCCCGGCTACCAGTTGTCGCTCCGCGAGCACCTGGCCTGGCTGAACGAGGGCGCCGGTGACGTGTGCGACCTCGACGAACGGGTCGACATGTACGGCGGCGGCCTCGTCGAGACCCTGGAGGAGCGCGTCGCCGAACTGCTGGGCACGGAGGCGGCGGTCTTCTTCCCGACCGGGACCATGGCCCAGCAGGTCGTCCTGCGCTGCTGGGCGGGCCGGACCGGCGACGCGACCGTGGCCCTGCACGGGCTCAGTCACCCGGAGGTCCATGAACGGCAGGCGTTCAGCCAGGTCAGCGGCCTGCGCCCGGTCCGTCTGACGAACGAGCCCCGGATGCCGACCGCCGAGGAGGTGCGGGACTTCCCCGAGCCGTTCGGCGCGCTGCTGCTGGAGCTGCCGCTCCGGGACGCCGGTTTCGTCCTGCCCACCTGGGAGGAGCTCACCGAGGTCGTGGAGGCGGCCCGGGAGCGGGACGCCGTGGTGCACATCGACGGGGCCCGGCTGTGGGAGTGCACCCCGCACTTCGGCCGCCCTCTGGAGGAGATCGCCGGCCTCGCGGACAGCGTGTACGTCTCGTTCTACAAGTCGCTCGGCGGGTTCGGCGGTGCCGCCGTCGCGGGGCCGAAGACGCTCGTGGACGAGGCGAAGACCTGGCGGCACCGGTACGGCGGCATGATCATCCACCAGTTCCCGACCGTCCTGTCGGCGCTGATCGGCCTGGAGCGGGAGCTGCCCCGGCTGCCGGAGTACGTCGCCCACGCGCGCGTGGTGGCCGGCGCGCTGCGCGAGGGCTTCACGGAGGCGGGGGTCCCCTGGGTCCGTGTCCACCCGGAGGAGCCGCACACCCACCAGTTCCAGGTCTGGCTGCCGTACGACCCCGACGTCCTCGGGGACGCGGCGCTGCGGCAGGTCGAGGAGACGAAGACGGGCCTGTTCGCCCAGGGCTGGAACCGGGGCGGCCCGGGACTCGCGTACACGGAGGTCACCGTGGCCGAACCGGGTCTGGAGTGGACGGCGGACGACGTGAGGGCGGCGGTCCGCACGTTCGTGGAGAGGCTGCCGGACCGGAACGCCTCGTAGTCCGGGGGCGTGCACGGCGGCCCCGCGTGGGACGGAAGCCCGCGCGACCCCTCGTAGGACGGGAGCCCGCGCGACCCCTCGTAGGACGGGAGCCCGCGCGACCTCTCGTAGGACGGGAGCCCGCGCGGCCCGCCGCACTACGGGAGCCAGCGCGGCCCCTCGCGGGACGGGAGCCCGAGCGGTCACGGCGCGGGGTCCGGGGAGGCCGGGCGGGGCGGGTCTCAGCGGGCCGGCCGGCCGGGCCCGCCGTGCAGCCACCGGCCCAGGGCTCCGAGCAGGCGGCCATGGGCCGGACGTCCGGCCATGACGGCCCGGAAGCGCCGGTAGTCGCGCACCTCCCGCGCGGTCTCCCAGTCGTGGCTGCCGGGTGCCGGAGGAGCGGCCTCCCCGTGCTGCGAAGACCGGTAGCTGTCCAGGATGTACTGCTGGGTGATGCTCATGGCCGACCGCCTCTCGGGAGAGGGATGGGATCCGAAGGACCCGTGCGAGCCGCCCCGGTCGTCCCAGGTTGCGCCTGATCACAGCGGCTGTCGCTCCGATTGACGGCCGCCGTCAATCGACGGCGGCCGCTGTCGGTGGCGGGGTGCACCATGGGGGCATGAGCGTGCACATCGACATCGGCGGCCTGCGGCCGGAGCGGGTCGCCGTCGTGCCGTCGCCGCTGGCCGAGCTGGGGATGGCGCTGCACGCGCTGGCGGAACCGGGGCACCACCCCGGGCTGCAGGGCTGGACGACGGGAGTGACCGCCGGACTCGACGCCCATCTCGCGGACCGGATGTGCGAGGCGGACTTCCTTTGGCGCACGACGTTCTCGGATCTGTTCCTGCCGTGCGCCGGCGTCCCGGGCGGGGCCTCGATGCCGGGCGGGACGCTGGCCGAGGACCTAGACCTGCTGGACAAGCTCACCGACGAGCAGTTCGTGGACGCGGCCCTGGAGTTCACGTGTGCGCTGGCGTACGGCACCGAGGGGCCGCACGCCCTCTCCGACCCCGAGGTGCGGCGCCGCGCCGTGGATCTGGCCGCCTCGCGGGGGCCGCAGCAGACCCGGTTCACCGAGCGGCTGCTGGTGGACCCGCCGGGCGTGCGGGCCTGGCTGCGGCAGTTCCTTGAGGACTGCGACGAGGCCTTCTTCGCGGAGACCTGGGCCCGGCTGCGCCACCCGCTGGCCGCGGAGGCCCGTCACAAGACGGATCTGCTGCGGCACAAGGGCCTGTCCGAGGCACTGGCCTCCGTCTCCTCCGCCCTGTCCCTGGACGAGGCGGCGCGGATCATCACCGTCGACAAGCTGACCGAGGGCAGCACGACGGTCACGGCGGACGGCGGTCTGTTGCTGGTGCCGACCAGCCTCGGCCGCCCGCACCTGATGGTGCTGCACCGCTATCAGTGGCAGCCGGTGCTGCACTACCCGGTCAGCTCCCCCGAGCTCGCCGCCCCGCCCTCCGTCGAGCAGCTCACCCTGCGGATGGCCGCCCTGTCGCACCCGGTCCGGATGCGCATCTGCCGCCATCTGGCCCGCAGCGCGTACACCACCGGCGAGCTCGCCCAGGTGCACGGCATGACCGCGCCGGAGATATCCCGGCACCTGAGCGTGCTCAAGAAGGCGGGGCTGATCACCACGCGGCGGCGCGGCCGCTATGTGCTGCACCAGCTCGACGTCGGCGTGGTGGCCCGGCTGGGCAGCGATTTCCTGGAGGGGATCCTGCGCTGAGCCCATGAGCGGCCCGGCTGGTGGGTGGGTCGGGGCCGTGCCGGTGCATCAGCCCGTCGCCGTTGGGTGAGGGGTGGGCGTCGGTGGCGACGGGCATCGATGTACCGGCACGTCCCCTCGCGCCGGATCCCGGCTGCGGGTGCATCGTGGCTGGGCTGAGATTCAGCCCCTCCGGCGATTGAGGAGCGGGGGCTGGGGCGGAGCCCCAGGGTGGGACGGGTAGGGGTGGAAGCGGCGAGGAAACCCCCTACGACCGGAGCGCCGTGGGCGGGTCAGTCGAAGCGGATGTGGCGCACGCTCGTCCGCGCCCGCCGCAGGCGCCCGCGCAGAGCACCGTCGCGGTTCGGCGTGAGCGTCAGCCCCGCGAGGACCGCTATGCGGTCGGCGGTCCTGGCGACCGTCGTCCCGTCGGTCCACAGATGCTCGGCGAACTCCGGCTCGCGCAGCCGCTCCAGACAGTGGTCGAGCTGCCCCACGGCCCAGCTCTCGCGCCGCAACGGGGCGTCCTTCCCGGCGACATGGCCCACGAAGTGCCCGAAGCCGCGTTCACGCAGCCGCCTCAGGACGGTCTCGCGCTCGGCCAGCAGCGTGAAGTGCCGTACGTCGTGGCCCCGTTCACGCAGCCGCCCGACCGTCTCCGCGAAGTACGCGGGGTTCGTGATCGTCATGGGGGCGATGACCACACCGTCCCGTTTGCCGAGCGCGAGGTCGAGCACCTCGACCACGCCCTGCCGCCAGGACACCAAGTCCTGGAAATCTCCCCGGAGTTCGGGCGGAAGCATGCGATGCAGGCCGAAACCGGCGTGTTCCGGATCGCAGATGACGCCGCCGGGCAGCCGGCGCCTGATCTCGTGTGCGGTCTGTGTCTTGCCGCCCCCGAAGGGCCCGTTGATCCACAGGAGCATGCGCAGACCCTAGTGCGCGCCGGTCACGTCCCGGTCACGTCTCCGTGCCCCACCCCGGCCGCCGGCCGGACGGCACGCGGACCACGGCCGGACGGCACGCGGGCCGCGGAGCACGGAATCTCACGTCAGCCGAGGCCGCCCGCCCGGACGATTCCCGTCTCATAGGCGAGGACGACCACCTGGACCCGGTCACGCAGTCCCAGCTTGGTGAGAATGCGCCCGACATGGGTCTTCACGGTGGCCTCCGAGAGGACGAGACGGGCCGCGATCTCCCCGTTGGACAGGCCCTGCGCGACGAGGATCATGACCTCGCGCTCGCGCTCGGTGAGCCGTTCGAGCCCCTTGTGCCGGGGCTCCTTGCCCGCGTTGGGCAGCAGCGGCGCGAACCGGTCGAGCAGCCGCCGGGTGGTGGACGGCGCGACCACGGCGTCGCCGCTGTGCACGGAACGGATGGCGGCGAGCAGCTCGCCCGGGGGCACGTCCTTGAGCATGAAGCCGGAGGCGCCCGCCTTCAGTCCGGAGAACGCGTACTCGTCGAGGTCGAAGGTGGTCAGGATCAGCACCTTCGGCGGGTTCGGGTCCGAGCAGATGCGGCGGGTGGTCTCCACACCGTCGAGCTTCGGCATGCGTACGTCCATGAGGACCACGTCGACCTCGGTGGCCGCCAGCACCTGCAGGGCCTCGACGCCGTCGCCCGCCTCGGCCACGACCTCCATGTCCGGCTGGGCGGCGAGCACCATCCGGAAGCCGGTGCGCAGCAGCACCTGGTCGTCGACGAGCATCACGCGGATCGCCATCGGGGGCCTTTCACAAAGTCGGGGCCGGTCGTCGGACCGGGTGTGTACAGGTGTCAGTGGGCCGCTTTGAGCGGCAGCAGGGCGCTGATGCGGAAACCCCCGCCGGGGCGCGGCCCCGCGTCAAGGGTGCCGCCGACCATGCCGACGCGCTCCCGCATGCCGATCAGGCCGTGGCCCTGCCCGTCGGCGCCGCCGTCCTCGTACAGCTCGTGGGGGGCTCCCTTGCCGTCGTCCTCGACGAGCAGACCGAGGCCGTCGTCGAAGTAGACCAGACGCACGCTCGCGCCCGCGTTCGGGCCTCCGTGCTTGCGGGTGTTGGTGAGCGCCTCCTGGACGATGCGGTACGCCGTGAGCTCGACCCCGCTGGGCAGCGGGCGCGGGGTGCCCTCCACCTTGAAGTCGACGGGCAGGCCCGAGGTGCGGCACTGCTCGATGAGGTCGTCGAGCTGCTCGACGTCGGGCTGCGGCACGTACTCGCCGACCTCCTGGTGCTCGCCCGTGCGCAGCACGCCGAGCAGCCGGCGCATCTCGGCGAGGGCCTGCCTGCCGGTCCCCGAGATGGTCTCCAGCGCCTTCCTGGCCTGCTCCGGGGCGGTGTCCATGACGTACGCGGCGCCGTCGGCCTGAACCACCATCACCGAGACGTTGTGCGCGACGACGTCGTGCAGCTCGCGCGCGATCCGGGCGCGCTCGGCGGCGACCGCGACCTTGGCCTGCGCCTCGCGCTCCTTCTCCAGACGGGCGGCCCGCTCCTCCAGTTGCGCGAGGTAGGCGCGGCGGGTGCGGATCGAGTCGCCGAGCACCCAGGCGAGCGCGAACGGAACGGTCTGGAAGATCGCTATGAAGACACCGCCCGGTCCGCTGGCCTCGTGCGCGGGCCAGCGGAGCTGCGCGAGCGTGCCCGCGCACAGGCCGCCGACCAGCGCGAGCCGGGAGGCCCAGCGGGCTCCGTTCGCGGCGACCGTGTAGATGATCACCAGCATCGCGAAGTCCTCGGGCGCCGAGGGGACGTCCAGGACGAGCTGGGCGAGGCCCGCGGCCACGGCCAGGAGCAGCATCTTCTCGGGCATGCGTCGGCGCAGCGCGACGACCGCGCTCAGCGCGACGGCGATCGGGAGCGCCACCGCGGTCGGCTGTGGCCCCTCCGCGGCGCCGTTGACATTGCTGATGCTCACCCAGGAGATCCCGAGCAGGGCGACGGCCCAGAAGCTGTCGACCCATGTCGGGTACCTGCGGAGAAGGTCATAGAGGCGCTGCACGTAACCCAGAGTAGGGAGGCGTGCGGTGTGCCCGGGTCAACCGGAGGACCGATCCGGGACCGCTCCTCGTACTCCCCAAGGTGGATGTCCCCCGCTCCGGGGCCGCTGGGAAGCCGCCCGAAAGGCCCCGAGGGCGTGGCCTAGCCTGGCCCGGTGGACGGTGCGGCGGCGGGTGAGTGGCGTGGGTGGCGCGAGGCGACGGAGGAGGCCCTGTACGGGCCCCGCGGCTTCTATCGGCGGCCCGAGGGACCGGCGGGGCATTTCCGGACCTCGGTGCACGCCTCCCCGCTGTTCGCGGGTGCCGTGGCGCGGCTGCTGTGCCGCCTCGACGCGGCGCTCGGCCACCCGGACCCGCTGGCCTTCGTGGACATGGCGGCCGGCCGCGGCGAGCTGGTGACCGGCGTCCTCGCCGCCCTCCCCGCCGACGTGGCCGGCCGTGTGCGCGCGTACGCCGTCGAGCGGGCGGACCGGCCGGAGGGCCTCGACCGGCGGATCTCGTGGCTCGGCGAGCCGCCCCGGGGGGTCACCGGGCTGCTGTTCGCCAACGAGTGGCTGGACAACGTGCCCGTGGACGTCGCCGAGATCGGTCCGGACGGAGCGCCGCGGCGGGTCCTCGTCCGGGCCGACGGAACCGAACGCCTCGGGGAGCCGGTCGCCGGGGAGGACGCCCGATGGCTGCGGACCTGGTGGTGGCCCCGGCCCGGCGACGGCCCCGACCCGGGAGCGGAACCGGACCTCACGCCGGGAACAGGGCCGGACCTCGGAACAGGGCCGGACCTCACGCCGGGACGGCGCCAGGACTCCGCTTCGGGCGGTCGGCCGGAACCCGAGCCGGAAGGTGTGCCGGACCCCGCGCCCCAAGGGCGGCTCGGCCCCGTATCGCCACAAGATGCACCCCACTCGCCGGGGGCGGGCGCGGCTCCCGAGGCGCCCTCGGCTCCCGTCGGGGGCGCGCGTGCCGAGATCGGGCTCCCCCGGGATCTCGCCTGGGCCTCCGCCGTGGCCGCGCTCGACCGGGGACTCGCCGTCGCCGTCGACTACGCGCACTTCGCGGGCGGACGTCCGCCCTTCGGGACCCTCACCGGCTTCCGGGAGGGACGCGAGACGGCACCGGTGCCGGACGGCTCGTGCGACATCACCGCGCACGTGGCGCTCGACGCGTGCGCGGTGCCCGGGGGCCGCGTGGTGACCCAGCGCGCGGCGCTGCGCGCGCTGGGCGTGAGCGGCGCCCGCCCCCCGCTCGCCCTCGCGTCGACGGACCCCGCCGCCTATGTGCGCGCCCTCGCGGCCGCCGGGCAGGCGGCGGAACTCACCGCGCCGGGCGGGCTGGGCGGCTTCGGCTGGCTGCTCCGGCCCGTCGGCCTCCCCGACGGGCTCCGGGACTCCCCCGACACCGTCCTGCGGGAGGCCCTACTTGTCGATGTCCCCGACCACGAAGAACAGTGACCCGAGGATCGCCACCATGTCGGCGACGAGCGTCCCGGGCAGCAGCTCGGTGAGCGCCTGGATGTTGTTGAAGGACGCGGAGCGCAGCTTCAGCCGGTACGGGGTCTTCTCGCCCTTGCTGACGAGGTAGTAGCCGTTGATGCCGAGCGGGTTCTCGGTCCAGGCGTACGTGTGTCCCTCGGGCGCCTTGAGGACCTTCGGCAGGCGCTGGTTGACCGGGCCGGGCGGCAGCTCGGCGAGCCGGTCCAGACAGGCGTCCGCGAGGTCCAGGGCGTTGTGCGTCTGCTCCAGGAGGCACTCGAAGCGGGCCAGGCAGTCGCCCTCCTCGCGCGTGACGACCTTCAGCGTGTCCTGGAGCTCCCCATAGGCGAGGTAGGGCTCGTCGCGGCGCAGGTCGAAGTCGACGCCGGAGGCCCGCGCGATGGGGCCGCTCACCCCGTACGCGTGCACGGCCCCCGGAGCGAGCACGCCCACCCCGCGCGTACGCCCCCGGAAGATCTCGTTGCCGAGCACCAGGTCGTCGTACACGCCCATCCGCGTGCGCAGAGCGGCGACGCAGGCACGCGCGCGTGTGGTCCATCCGGCCGGAAGGTCCTCCTTGAGGCCGCCGACGCGGTTGAACATGTAGTGCATGCGCCCGCCGGAGACCTCCTCCATGACGTGCTGGAGCTCCTCGCGCTCCGTGAAGGCGTAGAAGATCGGGGTGATCCCGCCCAGTTCCAGGGGATAGGAGCCGAGGAACATCAAGTGGTTGAGGACCCGGTTGAGCTCCGCGAGCAGCGTGCGCGTCCACACCGCGCGCGCGGGGACCTCCATGCCGAGCATCCGCTCCACGGCGAGGACGACGCCCAGTTCGTTCGAGAAGGCCGACAGCCAGTCGTGGCGGTTGGCGAGCATGATGATCTGGCGGTAGTCGCGTGCCTCGAAGAGCTTCTCGGCGCCGCGGTGCATGTAGCCGATGACCGGCTCCACGTGCTGGATCCGCTCACCGTCGAGTACGAGCCGCAGTCGCAGCACGCCATGGGTCGAGGGGTGCTGGGGGCCGATGTTGAGCACCATGTCGGTGCTCTCGGCAGCGCCGCCGATGCCGACCATGGTCTCCGTCGTGGGAGTCATGGCCACAGTCTCTCGTACGTACGCTTACCGCATGGAGACGGGGAGCGCGCGGACCGAGGAGAGCGTCCCGGGGGAGCCGGTCTGGACCGGACTGCCTCCGGGGCTGCTACGTATGCGACGGCTGTTGCTGGTGGTGTGGCTGGGGCTCCTGACGATCGCCGTCGGGCTGTTCCTCGCCCTGTTCGCAGGTCAGGGCTGGGCGGCCTTCGCCCTGCTGCCGCTCGCCCTCATCGCGTGGGGCTGGCGCATGCTGGGGCGCAACTGGCGCTCCTGGCGGTACGCGGAGCGCGCGGACGACCTGCTGATCAGCCGGGGGGTGCTGTGGCGTGAGGAGACCGTGGTGCCGTACGGGCGCATGCAGCTCGTCGAGGTGACCTCCGGGCCGCTGGAACGTCACTTCGGGCTCGCCAGTGTGCAGCTCCACACGGCCGCCGCGGCCACCGACGCGTGCATCCCGGGTCTCGACCCGGCCGAGGCCGAGCGGTTGCGGGACCGGCTGACCGAACTGGGCGAGGCACGATCGGCGGGCCTGTGAGCACGGCCTCCCCGGACTCCTCGGGGCCCCCGTCCGCCGCGTCCGGCGCCCTCCCCGGCCCACCGGCCGGGCCGGGCGACGGCATGTCCGTAGCGGAGGAGAAGCCGCTGTCCGAGCGGCGGCTGCACCCCGTGACCCCGTTCCGGCGGGCCTGGGCCCCGGTCGCGGTCCTCGCCGGCTGGGCCGTCCACGACCCGGGCCAGGCGCAGGAGCAGATCTCCCGGCTCACGACGACCGCGCTGCTGCTGGGGCTCGTGGTGATCGTGCCGGGCGCCGCTCTCTACGGCTTCCTGAGCTGGTGGTTCACCCACTTCGCGGTGACCGACACCGAACTGCGCATCCGTACCGGCCTGTTGTTCCGCCGCACCGCGCACATCCGGCTCGAACGGCTCCAGGCCGTCGACATCACGCAGCCGCTGCTGGCCCGCGTCGCGGGCGTCGCCAAGCTCAAGCTCGATGTGGTCGGCGCCGACCGGAAGGACGAGCTGGCCTATCTGGGCGAGGGCGAGGCCCGGCGGCTGCGTGCCGAACTCCTCGCCCGCGCGGCCGGGTTCGCGCCCGAGTCCGCCCACGAGGTCGGCGAGGCGCCGGTCCGGCGGCTGCTGCACGTCCCGCCCGCCGTCCTCGCCGCCTCCCTGCTGCTCACCGGTGCCACCTGGGCGTCCCTGGTCGCCGCGCTCGTCGTGCCGACGCTGCTGTGGTTCGCCACGCACAGCGCCTGGACGGTCCTCGCGACCGGACTGCCCCTGCTCGGCGCGGCGGGCGCGAGCAGCGTCGGACGGTTCGTCGGCGAGTACGACTGGACGGTGGGCGAGTCGCCCGACGGCCTGCGCATCGACCACGGGCTCCTGGACCGTACGCACGAGACGGTGCCGCCCGGACGCGTGCAGACCGTGCGGATCGTCGAACCCCTGCTGTGGCGCGGCCGATGGGTGCGTGTGGAGCTGGACGTGGCCGGGTCGTCGAACTCGGTCCTCGTGCCCGTCGCTCCGCGCGAGGTCGCCGAGGCCGTGATCGCCGCCGTGCTGCCCGGCGTGACCGTTCCCGCGTTCCTGGACCGGCCGCCGCGGCGGGCCGGCTGGTGCGTGCCGTTCTGGTGGCGCGGGTACGGACTCGCCGTCACCGGCGCCGTGTTCGCCGCGCGCCGCGGGCTGCTGCGCCGCCGCCTCCATCTCGTCCCGCACGCCAAGGTGCAGAGCGTCCGGCTGACGCAGGGGCCCTGGGAGCGCTTCAAGGGGCTCGCCGACGTCCACATCGACGCCGGCGCCGGCAAGACGGTGACGGCGCGGCTGCGGGACGCCGAGGAGGCGGCGGCCCTCCTCCAGGCACAGGCGGACCGGTCCCGCACGGGGCGCCGGGAGGCCAGGCCGGACCGCTGGATGGCCTGAGGCCCCGCGCCGAGGGGGTGGAAACGGGTGAGGGGGTGGAAACGGGAAAGGGCAGTGGCACGAAGCCACTGCCCTCATTCGGTGACGCCTGCTCGGCCCCGGTCACGCCTGCTCGGCGGCCCCGCGGATCAGGAGGCCGCGCTCCGCAGCCCCGTCATGTCGATGTGCTCGGTCTCGTCGTGCTCGGTCAGGTCGATGACCTGGCGGTCGGCACCCTCCGAAGCCTCGCTCCCGGGCCTGGCCCCGGACGCGCCGGCCTCGGCCTCGTGCTCGGCGAGCGCCTCCTGACCGACCACGTCGGCGAGGTCCTCGTTCTGCACGGCTTCCACAGCGGCGGCTTCGGACTCCTCCTTCTGCGTACCGAAGAAGTCGAAGCCTCCCTCGACCGAGGGGCGGCGCACCGGCGCGGACTGCGGGACGACGGCCACCGCGGTCGGCACGGTGAAGTGCCCGGAGCGCTGGGCGGACTTGGCGGGCGGCAGCGCCGCGCGCGCCGGAGGCGCCGTCACGGCCCGGCGGGCCCGCTCGGGCGCGGCGGGCGACGGCTCGGCGTCGGCGGCCGCGCGCTGGTGCTCGCGGGCCGCCTCGGGCTTCCCCTGCGCCCCACCCGCCTCCGCGACGGAGTCCGCGGACGGACCCGTCCGGGCGGCCGGAGCGCTCTTCGGGGCGGCCTCGCCGTTCGCGGCCGTGTCCCGCTCGGCCACCCGGTCCCTGGTGGCGACCAGGTCCTTCGTGGCGGCCGCGCCCTTCTGGAGCGCCGCGCGCTTCCTCGCCGCCGCGTCCCGCTCGACGGCCGCGTCCAGCGCGGACCCGCCCGGAGCGGGCACGTCGTTCAGGGACCTGGCGATCGCGGAGCGGGTCTCGGGAGCCTCGGCCGAGGCGGTGCCGGGGGCGGCGGTCTCGCGGTCCGTGTCCGGCAGCGCGAGCGCCACGGACGTCGATGCCGTCCCGGCCCGGGCGCCCTCCGCCTGCGGGGCGTCGCCCGCTATCCGGTTCAACGCCGCTCCGGCCCGTAGGAAGAGCGACGACCCGGCCGGGGAGAAGGCCTCGGGGGACTCGTCGGTCCCGGCACCGGCCTGCGCCTTCGCGTCCTCGTCGTCCTCCGCCTCGGAGACCGAGTCGTCGTCGGGCGCGATGAAAGCCTCGATGGCGTCCGACCCGCTCACGGACGCGGACCCGCCGCTCCCGGAACCCTCGGACGGTGCCGTCTCCTCGGACGCCTCCGACGGTGCCGGGCCCTCGGTCGCGTCCGGTTCCCCGGACGTCTCGACCGTCTCGGCCGTGTCCTGCTCGTCCACCGCTCCGGGGGAGTCCGGGAAGTCCTGGGAGTCCGTCGTGTCGCCCGGGTCCGGCGTGCCGGAGGAGTCCTGGGTCTCGATCCCGTCCGGGGCCGTCCGCGCGGCCGGCAGGGCTCGGGCCGGCACCGAAGCCTCTATGGCGAGCTGCCGGCGCCCCTCCAGGGCGGTGGCCCGCTCCGTCTCGGCCGTGGCGTACCGCCGCAGCAGCGCCGCGTGCTCGTTGCGCAGGCCGGCCAGCTCGGTGCGCTTGGCGCGCAGCTTCTGCTCCAGCTTGGCGCGCAGTTCGCGCGACTCGTCAAGGTCCGTCTCCAGTTCGGCGACGCGCTCCTCGTGACGCCACTCGTCGCTCGCCCGCGCGCGCGTGAGGTCGGCGACACGTTTGCCCGCCGCGGTGTCCCAGCGGCGCAGGACGACCGCGCTGACGACCGCCGTCGCCGCGGCACCCGCGGCCAGGACACGGAGCGCGAACGCGTCCGTGAACAGCCAGGGTCCTATGGCGCAGACGAGCGACACACCGGCGATCGCCGAAGAAGGCAGCACCCTGTGCAAGGGCGGGGAATGGCGGTGGCGTCCACGTGGCATGGCCAGAAACTTACCGCGCGTAGGCGAATCTTGGTGCCCCGCCCGGTAAAAACCCAGTGTCCCCGGAAGCTTTGTCCTGTACCAGGCACCTACAGGGCACACGGCTTGTCCCACAAAGCCCGTCCCGCCCCCCGACCGCACCGGCTCCACGATCAATTCCGCGGGCTCCGAACAGTTCCCGGATCGTCATCGCCGGGTGCGGCATTCCTCCTGGGGACGGCATTTCCCGGCGCCGGACAACCCCATTCGTCCGCGGGGCACGAGGGCGTGTCCTGGCCCGGCCCCGGCAGGGCTCAGCGGTCGCTCAGACGTCCGCTGAGCCACTGGAGGGCACCCGGGATCTCCCGCCGCCAGGTGTTGAAGTTGTGGCCGCCGCTGTCGAGGATGATCGACGAGATCCGGGTGGGCTTCCTGGATTTCACGAGGTCTATGAAGTCGAGCGTGGCCTTGTAGTTGGATTCGCCCGCCTTGCTGCTCGTGACGAGGAGCGAGGTGTCCGGGGCGGGCCTGTTCTTCAGGAACCAGCGCAGATCGGCGCTGTCGCGCAGGGTCTTGTCGCCCCGGAAGAGGTCGCCCGTCGTCCGGTCGATCGGCGCCTTGTAGTACGGCGACAGGCCGGCGCCCGCCGCGTACACCCCGGGGTGGTGAACGGCGAGTTTCAGCGCGCAGTACCCGCCCGTCGAGTCGCCGACGATGCCCCAGCTCCGGGGATTTCCGCCCACGCGGTAATGCGCCGACACCGCCTCGGGCAGGTCCTTGGCGAAGAAGGACTCGGTCTGCGGACCGCCGGGGATGTCCACGCACTCGGTGTCCCGCGGCGGAGCGACGGTCGGCCGCAGCATCACCAGGATCATCGGCTGGGTCCTGCCCTCCTTGACCAAACGATTCGCCGTCTGCGGGAAGTGCAGGGCCTTGACGAGCGCCTTGGCCGTTCCGGGATAGCCGGTCAGCACGGTGACCGCCGGGAACGTACGGGTGCGGTACCGCGGCTGGAAGTACTCGGGCGGCAGATAGACGTACGCCGGTGTGGCGATCCGGGTCGTACGGCCGACGATGTCGATCTTCTGGATCTGGCCGCCGGTCTGCGGCCGCGCACCGCCCGAGACGGCCACCTGCTCGGTGTCCACGACCTGGAGGGGGCCACCGCCCGGCCCGTTCGCGCCGTCGTGGTCGACGACCACACCCTCGCCTCGCTCCCGGCCGAGGAGATCCGCCCAGCTCGCGTAGAACCCGAACGCCTGGTTGGCGCACAGCCCGATGGAGGCGAACAGCATCACCTGGGTGGCCAGCAGCAGCCCGACACGCCCGCTGACGGACCGCCAGGTACGCCTGGAGAGGCGGGGCCACCACCACACCGTGCCGACGAAAAGCAGTACGGCGAGCAGGACCGCCAATGCCAGCATCTTGTTGCTCGTGAGACCCATGGGGTGCACCGCCTGCGCTTTCCGTCCGGGTCCGTCCCACCCATTGGCGAGGCCTTGCCCTGGACTTTCCTTGCCTTTTGAACCGGCTTTCCGGAAGGGAGTGAACCTGTCCCCCCAAGACACCGTCCTAGAGGGCGCAATGTCGCCGGATGCCGGAATGGCACCGGATTCAAGGTCTCTCGCGGAACCACGGGATGCGATGTCTGTCAGGGTAGATGGGGAATTGTCGGGTGGGGTTCCGGGCCGGACAGGCCGGACACGGCGCGTACTGCGCGGTCCGAGCGCGGAGGTGGTCCCCGCCCTGATCGCCAGGGCCTGCACACTCGTAGGTCTCCTGGACGTCGCCGCGGGCGTCTTCCCGCGCTTCCGTCACAGCCGTATGCACGCCCTGGCCGAGGTGCTGCCCGGCTCGTTCGGGCCCTTCGCCGCGGCGCTGTCGCTCAGCGCCGGCGTGCTCCTGCTGCTGCTCGCCCACGGGCTGCGGCGCCGCAAGCGCCGGGCGTGGCGTGCCGCGGTACTGCTGCTGCCCGCGGGCGCCGCCGCGCAGTTCGCGTACCGCCACTCGGTGATCGGCGTCGTCATCTCGGCCGCGCTGCTCCTGCCGCTGCTGCGCCACCGCGACGAGTTCGCCGCGCTGCCCGATCCACGCAGCCGCTGGCGCGCGCTCGCCAACTTCGTTCTCATGGGCGCCGGTTCCCTCGTCCTCGGACTCGTCATCGTCAGCGTCCACGAGGACCGCATGATCGGCGACCCGAGCCTGGCCGACCGGATCAGTCACGTCCTGTACGGCCTGGTCGGCTTCGAGGGCCCCGTCGACTACGCGGGACCCACCTCCTGGACCGTCGCCTTCTCCCTCGGCGCGCTCGGCTGGCTCACCGCCGTCACCACCGTCTACCTCGCCTTCCGGCCCGAACACCCCGCCGCCCGCCTCACGGAGGACGACGAGGCCCGGCTGCGCGTCCTCCTGGACAAACACGGCGGCCGCGACTCCCTCGGCCACTTCGCGCTCCGCCGCGACAAGGCGGTCGTCTTCTCGCCCAGCGGCAAGGCGGCGGTCACCTACCGGGTCGTCTCCGGGGTGATGCTCGCCAGCGGTGACCCCATCGGCGACGTGGAGGCCTGGCCCGGCGCGATCGAGCGCTTCATGGACGAGGCCAGGGCGCACTCCTGGACGCCCGCCGTCATGGGCTGCTCGGAGACGGGCGGCGAGGTGTGGACGCGTGAGACCGGCCTCGACGCCCTCGAACTCGGGGACGAGGCGGTGGTGGACGTCGCGGATTTCTCCCTGTCCGGGCGCGCGATGCGCAACGTGCGCCAGATGGTCAAGCGCATCGAACGCGCCGGCTACGAGACCCGGGTACGGCGCATCCGTGACCTCGGCGAAGGCGAGCTGGAGCGGATACGGCGCGCGGCCGAGGACTGGCGCGGCACCGACACCGAACGCGGCTTCTCCATGGCGCTCGGCCGGATCGGTGACCCGTCCGACGGCGACTGTCTGATCGCCACGGCGCACAAGGCCGACGATCCGCCCGGCCCGTACGGCGACCTGAAGGCGGTCCTGCACTTCGTCCCGTGGGGCGCGGACGGCGCGTCGCTCGACCTCATGCGCCGCGACCGCGCCGCCGACCCCGGCATGAACGAACTCCTCATCGTGGCGGCGCTCCAGGCCGCACCCCGGCTCGGCATCGACCGGATCTCGCTCAACTTCGCGATGTTCCGCTCGGCGCTCGCGCGCGGCGAGAAGATCGGCGCGGGGCCGGTGCTGCGCGCCTGGCGCGGACTGCTCGTGTTCCTGTCGCGCTGGTTCCAGATCGAGTCGCTGTACAAGTTCAACGCCAAGTTCCGTCCGCGCTGGGAGCCGCGCTTCGTGGTCTACGCCTCCTCCCGCGACCTCCCCCGCATCGGCTTCGCCGCCATGCAGGCCGAGGGCTTCGTGAACCTCGCCCTGCCCCGGATCCTGCGCCGCCGCGCACCGGCCCCGCGCCCCTGCGCCCACGCGGTACCGGAACGGGGGGTCAGGGCGGTGTAGCCGGGAGCGCGGAGACCGGCGGAGGCGACGGGGCACGTGCGGGGGCGATGACGCCTCCTCCGGGAGGCCTAGGCTGGACGTATGAGTATTGAGCGCGGGCGCGGCCGAGTCGCGGGACTGCCGACGTGGGACCGCTGCGCGGTCATGGGGGTCGTGAACGTCACCCCCGATTCCTTCTCCGACGGCGGCCGCTGGTTCGACACGACGGCCGCGGTCAAACACGGTCTCGGCCTGGTCGCCGAGGGCGCCGACCTCGTGGACGTGGGCGGCGAGTCCACCCGCCCCGGCGCCACGCGCGTGGACGAGGCCGAGGAGCTCAAGCGGGTCATCCCCGTCGTCCGCGGCCTCGCCTCGGAGGGCGTCGCCGTCTCGGTGGACACGATGCGCGCCTCCGTCGCCGAGCAGTCGCTCGCCGCGGGCGCCGCCCTCGTCAACGACGTCAGCGGCGGCCTCGCCGACCCCGCGATGATCCCGGCGGTGGCGGCCGCGGGCGCCCCCTTCGTGGTCATGCACTGGCGCGGCTTCCTGGCCGGCGGGAACGTCCAGGGGGCGTACGAGAACGTCGTCACCGAAGTCCTCGACGAACTCCACGCGCGCGTGGAGGCCGTCCTGGCGGGCGGCATCGCCCCCGACCGCATCGTCGTCGACCCCGGGCTCGGCTTCTCCAAGGACCCCGAGCACGACCTGGCCCTCCTGGCCCACCTCGACCGCCTCCGCGCGCTCGGCCACCCCCTGCTGGTCGCCGCCTCCCGCAAGCGTTTCCTCGGCCGGGTCCTGGCCGGCCCCGAGGGCGCCCCGCCGCCCGCGCGCGAGCGCGACGCCGCCACCGCCGCCGTCTCGGCGATAGCCGCCCAGCAGGGCGCGTGGGCGGTCCGCGTGCACGAGGTACGGGCCACGGCCGACGCCGTACGGGTCGCCCGCGCCGTCGAGGGCGCGCGGACCGGCGGGGTCACGGACACCGCCGGCGGCCCGGCCGCAGAGGGAGCCCGGTGAGCACACCGCGTACCGACGTCGAGCAGGTCGAACTCGCCAACACGGCGTACTACGAGGCGATGGAACGGGGTGACTTCGAGGAACTGACCTCGCTGTGGCTCGCCCCGCTGGACACGTCCGACGACGACTTCGAGGGCGAGGGCGCGGTCGTGTCCTGCGTCCACCCCGGCTGGCCCGTCCTGAACGGCCGCGGCGAGGTACTCCGCTCGTACGCGCTGATCATGGCGAACACGGAGTACATCCAGTTCTTCCTCACCGATGTGCGCGTGTCCGTGTCCGGCGACACGGCCCTGGTGACCTGCACCGAGAACATCCTCAGCGGCGGTCCCGCACCCGACGACGGCGAGGAGCTCGGCCCGCTCGTGGGCCAGCTCGTCGTCGCCACGAACGTGTTCCGCCGCACGGCCGACGGCTGGAAGCTCTGGTCCCACCACGCCTCCCCCGTGCTGGCCGAGTCCGGCGAGGAAGAGGACGAGGACACCGCCGGTTGAGTGGGACAAGGCCCTCGGGGACGGACGGGTGATTGGAATCCCCGGTCCGGGGTAGGGGCGGCTACCAACCCGTGAGTCGCCGTGTTCCCCAGGGGAAACACCCGGTGAAGCCTCGTGGCCTTCACCGGGACGCCCGTCCCGGTGGGCGAGCGTTGTCAGTGCCCGCGGGTAGATTCGTTCGAGGCCGGTGTGCCGACCGCATTCGGCGTACGACGGCCCAAACCGACAATTGCAGGAGTGATTCGCGTGGATCGTGTCGCGCTGCGCGGCCTCAAGGCCCGCGGGCACCACGGCGTCTTCGAGAAGGAACGCGAGGAGGGCCAGACCTTCATCGTGGACCTGACGCTTGGCCTGGACACCCGCCCGGCCGCGGCCGACGACGACCTGACGAAGACCGTGCACTACGGCATCGTGGCGGAGGAGGTCGTCGCCGTCGTCGAGGGCGAGCCGGTCGACCTCATCGAGACACTCGCCGCGCGCATCGCCCAGACGTGTCTCAAGCACGAAGGCGTCCAGGAGGTCGAGGTCTGCGTCCACAAACCGGACGCGCCCATCACGGTCCCCTTCGACGACGTGACCGTCACCATCATCCGGAGCCGAGTATGACCGCGTCCTTCACCGAGGGTCAGAGCGACCCGACCGTCCAGCCGGTGCCCGCCTCCGTGGTCGAGCGAGTCGACGCCGCCGACACGACGCTGAGCAACCCCAAGCGCGCGGTGATCTCCCTCGGCTCGAACCTGGGCAACCGCCTGGAGAACCTCCAGGGCGCCGTCGACGCCCTGGAGGACACCCCGGGCGTCCGCGTCAAAGCGGTCTCCCCCGTCTACGAGACGGAGCCGTGGGGCGTCGAACCGGGCAGCCAGCCCTCGTACTTCAACGCGGTCGTGGTGCTCAGGACCACCCTCCCGCCGTCCTCGCTCCTGGAGCGGGCCCACGCGGTCGAGGAGGCCTTCCACCGCGTGCGGGACGAACGCTGGGGCCCGCGCACGATCGACGTGGACATCGTGGCGTACGCCGATGTCGTCTCCGACGACCCGGTCCTGACCCTCCCTCACCCGCGCGCGCACGAGCGGGCCTTCGTCCTCGCCCCCTGGCACGACGTGGATCCCGAGGCGAAGCTCCCCGGCCACGGCGCCGTCGCCGGGCTCCTCGACGCCCTCACCCGGGACGGTGTCGCGGCCCGCGCCGACCTGGAACTCCGGCTGCCCGAGTAGTCGTTAAGGTCAAGACGACCACTGGCCGGCCCGACACGGGCCCCGGCCGCAGGCGGCTATCGAAGGGGCAACGTGAAAGAGCTGCGGATCAGGACACTGGCTGCCGTGTTCGTGGTCGCCGGAGTGCTGTCCTGGGCGGGCGCCCGCCTGTGGAACGCCGTGGGCACACTGCCCCGGGTGCCACTGGCCGCCCCCATCGTCCTCGCCCTGATCGCGATCGTCCTCCTCGCGACGGCCCTGTCGCTGCGCGCTCGCCTCAAGGCCCAGCGCGAGCGCCGCCCCGGCGCCAAGGGCGTCGATCCGCTGATGGCCGCCCGCGCGGTCGTCTTCGGCCAGGCGAGCGCTCTGGTGGCCGCCCTGGTGGCGGGCATGTACGGCGGCACCGGCGTGTTCCTCCTGGAATCCCTGGAGGTCCCCGCCCGCCGTGACCAGGCCATCTACGCCGGCTTCTCCGTGCTCGCCGGAATCGGCGTGATAGCGGCCGCCTTCTTCCTGGAGCGCGTCTGCAAGCTCCCGGAGGACGACAACGAACACCACGGTGGCGGCGCGGCCCCGGTGGCGTAGCCACGGCGACGCGGCCCGGCACCGGGCCGCAGGTTCTAGCGGGCCATGATGAGGCTCATCGCCTCGTTGCGGGTCGCGGCGTCCCGGAGCTGTCCGCGCACCGCCGAGGTGATGGTCTTCGCGCCGGGCTTGCGGATGCCCCGCATGGACATGCACATGTGCTCGCACTCGACGACCACGATCACACCGCGCGGCTCCAGGATCTCCATCAGGGAGTCGGCGATCTGCGTCGTCAGCCGCTCCTGGACCTGGGGGCGCCGGGCGTAGACGTCGACGAGACGGGCCAGCTTCGACAGGCCGGTGATCTTGCCGCTCGTGGACGGGATGTAGCCGACGTGCGCGACCCCCCTGAACGGGACAAGGTGATGTTCACACGTGCTGAACACCTCGATGTCCTTCACCAGGACCATCTCGTCGTGGCCCAGGTCGAACGTCGTCGTCAGCACGTCCTCGGGTCGCTGGATCAGGCCCGCGAATATCTCCTTGTACGCCCGCGCGACCCGCGCCGGCGTCTCCCGCAGACCCTCTCGGTCCGGGTCCTCGCCGACCGCGATCAGGAGCTCTCGTACGGCGTTCTCGGCGCGCTTCTCGTCGAACTCGCCGATCTCGCCCTCGCCGTCCAGCGTCACGGGGTCGGTCATGTGGTCCTCGTTCCTGTGGAGCCTGCGCGTGCCTCGACGCGTCCAAAAGGTGCGGGCACACGAAAATGCCGCGCCCCCCAGGCTAGAACCTGGGGGGCGCGGCATCCATTCCGGGCCTGTGGAGGCCGCCCGGAGCCGAGCGGGCTCAGCTTTCGGTGCGGTCCTCCGGGGCCGTCTCCGTGACCGGGACGGACTCCGTCGCGGTGGCGATGGCCGCCGTCGAGCCGTTCGCCCCGTTCGTCAGTGACAGCTCCTTGGGGGAGAGCACCGGCGGGCGGGTGGACGGGGTACGACGGGAGGAGCCGGTCCACGCGGGGCGGGCCGGGCGCTTCACGATCGGAGCGAAGACCTCGGCGATCTGCTCCTTGCTCAGCGTCTCCTTCTCCAGCAGCTGGAGCACGAGCTGATCGAGCACGTCACGGTTCTCGACCAGGATTTCCCAGGCCTCGTTGTGCGCGTTCTCGATGAGCTTCTTGACCTCTTCGTCGACGAGCGCGGCAACCTCTTCCGAGTAGTCGCGCGGGTGCGACATCTCCCGGCCCAGGAAGGGCTCGGTGTTGTCGCCGCCGAACTTGATCGCGCCGAGACGCTCGGTCATGCCGTACTGCGTGACCATCGAGCGAGCGGTGGCCGTGGCCTTCTCGATGTCGTTCGCGGCACCGGTGGTCGGGTCGTGGAAGACGAGCTCCTCCGCCGCGCGGCCACCCAGCATGTACGCGAGCTGGTCCAGCATCTCGTTGCGCGTGGTGGAGTACCGGTCCTCGTCCGGCAGGACCATCGTGTAGCCGAGGGCACGGCCGCGCGACAGGATCGTGATCTTGTGGACCGGGTCGGAGTTCGGAGAAGCCGCCGCGACCAGGGCGTGTCCGCCCTCGTGGTACGCGGTGATCTTCTTCTCCTTGTCCGACATGATCCGGGTCCGCTTCTGCGGGCCCGCGACCACGCGGTCGATCGCCTCGTCCAGCATGCTGTTGTCGATCAGCTTCTGGTTGCTGCGCGCGGTGAGCAGCGCAGCTTCGTTCAGCACGTTCGCCAGGTCGGCACCGGTGAAGCCGGGGGTCCGACGGGACACCGCCGACAGGTCGACGTCCGGAGCGACCGGCTTGCCCTTCTGGTGAACCTTGAGGATCTCCAGACGGCCCTGCATGTCCGGGCGGTCGACCGCGATCTGGCGGTCGAAGCGGCCGGGGCGCAGGAGAGCCGGGTCGAGGATGTCGGGCCGGTTCGTGGCGGCGATCAGGATGACGCCGCCCTTCACGTCGAAGCCGTCCATCTCGACGAGGAGCTGGTTCAGCGTCTGCTCGCGCTCGTCGTGACCGCCGCCGAGGCCGGCGCCGCGATGGCGGCCGACCGCGTCGATCTCGTCGACGAAGACGATCGCCGGAGCGTTCGCCTTGGCCTGCTCGAACAGGTCACGGACTCGGGAGGCACCGACACCGACGAACATCTCGACGAAGTCGGAACCCGAGATCGAGTAGAAGGGAACGCCCGCTTCGCCCGCGACGGCGCGTGCGAGGAGCGTCTTGCCCGTACCGGGAGGCCCGTAGAGCAGGACGCCCTTGGGGATCTTCGCGCCGACGGCCTGGAACTTCGCCGGCTCCTGGAGGAACTCCTTGATCTCCTGGAGCTCCTCGACGGCCTCGTCCGAGCCCGCGACGTCCGAGAACGTCGTCTTCGGGGTGTCCTTGGTGATGAGCTTCGCCTTGGACTTCCCGAAGTTCATGACCCGGGAGCCGCCGCCCTGCATCTGGTTCATCAGGAACAGGAAGACGACGACGATGAGGACGAAGGGGAGCAGGGAGAGCAGGATCCCGACGAAAGCGTTCTGCTTGGTCGGCGAGACCGTGTAGCCGTCGGGGATCTGCTTGTTCTGGTACTTGTCCTGCAGGGTGTTGGCCAGGGCCACGCCCTGGTCGCCGATGTAGCTCGCCTGGATCTTCGAGCTGCCGTCAACCTTCTCGCCGTCCTTCAGCGAGACCTTGATGACCTGCTCGTCGCCAGTGGTGATCTTGGCTGACTCGACCTTGTTGTCATTGATCGCCTGGACGACCTGGCCTGTGTCCACCGTCTTGTAGCCGCCGGACGAACCGACGACCTGCATCAACACGACCACGGCAAGGACGGCCAGCACGATCCACATGACCGGCCCACGGAAGTATCGCTTCACGTCCATCCATACGGAGCGGAGTCGCCCCGTCCCTCCTGCCATAGTGAGTTTGATAAAGACTGTTCTTCGGACGGTACCCCAGCATTGTCACCCGAAGCCGCAGGGGACTGCTGGCAATCCCGTCCACGCATGCTCCAACGGCGGGAAACCCGCTGGGGTTCCCGATCGTCCTACAAGGACTGAGCCGCCCTCAGGAAGAGGACGCTCAGCCGCCGTAGACGTGAGGCGCGAGCGTACCGACGAACGGGAGGTTGCGGTACTTCTCGGCGTAGTCCAGGCCGTAGCCGATGACGAACTCGTTCGGGATGTCGAAGCCGACCCACTCGACGTCGATCGCGACCTTGGCCGCGTCCGGCTTGCGCAGCAGCGTGCACACCTTGAGCGAGGCGGGCTCGCGCGAGCCGAGGTTGGAAATCAGCCACGACAGGGTCAGCCCGGAGTCGATGATGTCCTCGACGATCAGGACGTGCTTGCCCTTGATGTCGGTGTCCAGGTCCTTGAGGATCCGCACCACGCCGGAGGACTGGGTGCCGGCGCCGTACGACGACACGGCCATCCAGTCCATGGTGACGGGGGTGGACAGCGCACGCGCGAGGTCCGCCATGACCATCACGGCACCCTTGAGCACTCCGACGATCAGCAGGTCCTTGCCCGCGTACTCCGCGTCGATCTTCGCGGCCAGCTCAACCAGCTTCGCGTCGATCTCTTCCTTGGTGATGAGCACCGACTTGAGGTCGGTGCCCATGTCTTTCGCGTCCACCCGCATCACTTTCGGTCGTCCGTCCCACTTTTTTGGGCTCGTCACCTACAGGGCGCCATGTAACCGGCGACGGTCCCCTTCGGCACGCCCGCGCGGCCGTTCGGACCGCCCGCGCCCCGAGTCGAGGGGTCCCGGAGAGCCGCGCGAGCGGCCCCGGTGCGGGGTCCGGTTTCAGCCTTGCCGAATCACCAGTCTGCCACCCTGGCGCTGGGCGACGACTTTGCCCGGGAGATTGATGGCCCCCTGACCGCGCCATCCGGTGATCAGCCGGTCGATCTCCTCGATGTGCCGGGCGAACAGCGAACCGGCCGGAGCGCCCGCCTCGATGGCCGCGCGGCGCAGGATCCGGCGGCGTACGGCGGGCGGCAGGGCGTAGAGCTTGGCGCACTCCAGGAGGCCGGCCGCGTCCCGTACGGACGCCTCCGCCTGACTGGCCCACGCGTCGAGCGCGTCGGCGTCGTCCCGGGAGAGCTGGGCCGTACGGGCGAGAGCCTCGACGACCCCTTTGCCGAGGGCCTTCTCGAGGGCGGGCAGACCCTCGTGGCGGAGCCGGGAGCGGGTGTAGGCCGGATCGGCGTTGTGCGGGTCGTCCCAGACGGGCAGCGACTGGACCATGCACGCCTTGCGGGCGGTCTGCCGGTCCAGGTGCAGGAAGGGACGGCGGTAGCGGCCGTCGGCCCCCGAGACCGCGGCCATTCCGGAGAGGGAGCGGATGCCGGAGCCGCGGGCGAGGCCGAGCAGGACCGTCTCGGCCTGGTCGTCACGGGTGTGGCCGAGGAGGATCGCGGTGGCGCCGTGGCGCTCGGCGGCGGAGTCCAGGGCGGCGTACCGGGCGTCGCGTGCGGCGGCCTCGGGGCCTCCGTCGCGGCCGACGGTGACGGCGATCGACTCGGCCGGGGAGAGCCCGAGCTCGGTGAGGCGCACCACGACCTCGTCGGCGCGCAGCTCGGAGCCGGGCTGCAGACCGTGGTCGACGGTGATGCCACCGGCGCGGAAGCCGAGTTTGGGGGCTTCGAAGGCGAGGGCGGAGGCGAGCGCCATGGAGTCGGCGCCGCCGGAGCAGGCGACGAGCACGAGCGGCGCCGGGGGGCCGCCCTCGCCCGGCCGGGGCCGGGAGCTCGCGTGGACCTGGTCGTGCGCGGCGCGCGCGGGCGCGGCGACGCTGCGGCGCGTCCCGGGGGCGGGGACGCGTTCCGCGTCGGGCGCGCAGGGGCGCGCGGCACCGCGTGCGGGCGTGCGCCGGGTGTCGTGGGCGGGCGGTTGCTCGGTCAGGATGTCGTGGAGTACGCGGCGGACCGCCAGGCGTATCGCCGCGACCGCAGGATGGGGACCCATGTCCGGTTCCCTTCATGAAGTTTTCGGGGGGTTAGCCCGGGGATCTGTCACTCAGAGTGTGTAGATGGTGACAGAACCGGGGCGTTCCCCGAGCATTGCACGCCTACCCATGCTCCACGGTCCCTCGGACGGGTGATAGCAGGAGCGTTTGCCTGCCATCGGCCGGATTCGTTTCACGACCGTCCCGTAGGGTTCACGACTCCGCCTTGCGGTGCACCCGCGCGACCCAGTCCGCCGGTTTGGCGATCTCCGCCTTGGTCGGGAGCGTGTTCGGAGAGGTCCACACACGGTTGAAGCCGTCCATGCCGACCTCCTCGACGACGGCCCGCACGAACCGCTCGCCGTCCCTGTACTGCCTGAGCTTGGCGTCCAGGCCCAGCAGTTTGCGCAGGGCCATGTCGAGACGGGAGGCGCCCTTGGCGCGGCGCTGCTGGAACTTCTCGCGGATCTCGGCGACCGAGGGGACCACGGCGGGTCCGACTCCGTCCATCACGAAGTCGGCGTGTCCCTCCAGGAGGGACATCACGGCGGTGAGCCGGCCGAGGATCTCGCGCTGGGCGGGTGTCTGCACGATTTCCACGAGGGAACGTCCCCCGTCGTCCTCCTCGGTGTCGGGGCGGGAGCCGGCGAGCGACTGGGCGGCCTCCCTGATGCGCTCCAGGACGGTCATGGGGTCGACCTCGGTCTCCGCCAAGAACGACTGGATTTCGCCCTCCAGGTGGTCGCGCAGCCAGGGCACGGCCGAGAACTGGGTGCGGTGCGTCTCCTCGTGGAGGCACACCCACAGGCGGAAGTCGTGGGGCTGGACGTCGAGTTCGCGCTCCACGTGCACGATGTTCGGGGCGACCAGCAGAAGCCTTCCGCCGCCCTTGCCTGAGGCGGAGGGCGCCCCCGCGGGCAGGTCCCGGGTCGCGGGCGCGAACGTCTCGTACTGCCCGAGGACCCTCGACGACAGGAAGGACAGCAGCATGCCCAGTTCGACGCCGGTGACCTTGCCGCCGACGGCGCCGAGGACGGCTCCGCCCGGGCTGCTCCCGCGCCGCTCCTGCATCTTGTCCAGCAGGGGCTTGAGGATCTCCCGGAACCCGGCGACGTTCGCCCGGACCCAGCCGGGGCGGTCGACGACGAGGACGGGGGTGTCGTGAAGGACGTCGTCACCCATGCGAGTGAAGCCCCTGACGTGTTCCTCCGAGGCTTTCGCGTGCCGGCGCAGCTCGGCGACGATGGCCCTGGCCTCGTCGCGGCTCACCTCCGGACCAGGCCGTACAAGCCGTGTCGCGGTCGCCACCGCGAGATTCCAGTCGACCATCCCAGTAGATGCAGCACCACCGATGCTCGTCATGCGTCAACCGTACGTGAGCGGGTCCGGCTGCGGTGAGGGTCCGACACCGTCCGTGTCCCGGCCGAGGGGTCGGTGGTGCTTCTGGTTCACAAGGGCCGGGAGGGGTCGCTTTCCCGGCCTCCGAGGACCGGAAGGGGGCCGGGTCCCGGTCCGGTCGGTCCCGTCGGTCCGCTCGGTCCGCTCGGTCCGCTCGGTCCGCTCGGTCGGGTCGGCCGGGTCCCGGCACGGACGGTCGGTGCTACCGGCAGCCGCACGCCACCAGTGCCGTCGCCGCGTGGTCCAACGCGGCCCGGGCCTCCAGGGGGTTCGGGGGATGGGCGGCGTCGGAGCTCAGGAAGGCGAAGGCCAGCAGGCGGCCGTCCTTGTCGACGACGGTGCCGGCGAGGGTGTTGACCCCGGTAAGTGTGCCCGTCTTGGCGCGGACGACCCCGGTGGCGGTGGGGGCGTCGGTGTACCGGGTGCTGAGGGTGCCGGTGAAGCCGGCGACGGGCAGGCCGGTGAGGACCGGACGGAGTTCGGGGTGGGCCGGGTCGCCGGCCTTGGCCAGCAGGGCGGCGAGCAGGTCGGCGGAGAGCCGGTCGGCGCGGTTCAGGCCGCTGCCGTCCGCGAACTGCGCTCCGGTCAGCGGGAGTCCGAGCTTCTTGAGCTGGGCACGGATCGCCTTCGCGTCGCCGTCGAAGCTCGCTTCCTCGCCGGACGCGAGGGCGACCTGGCGGGCCAGGGCCTCGGCGATGTCGTTGTCACTGTTGGTCAGCATCCGCTCGACCAGGGCGGACAGCGGCGGCGAGGAGACGGAGGCGAGGGCCTGGGAGCGGCTCGTCGCCTTCGAGGGACCGGGCGCGGTGGCGGTGATGCCGTGGTCGTGCAGCAGGTCGGCGAACTTCCGCGCGGCGTCCGCGGCCGGGTCCGGGGCGCGCCCGGCAGTCCCGCTGGTCGAGCGGTCCAGGCGGCCCTCGTCGGCCATCAGCGGGGTGACCGTCGCGATGTTGTCGTTGACTCCGATGGGGTGAAGGGCGGGGCCGGAGTACAGCGAGGTGTCGTAGGAGAGCGTCACGTGGTCCATGTGACGGGCCTTCAGGGCGGTGGCCGTCTTCTCGGCGAGGGTGCCCAGGTCGGCCCAGCCGTCCGCGGGCTTGCGGGCGGTCAGCGTGGGGTCGCCGCCGCCGACGAGCACGACCTCCTTGGTGTCGGGCTCCAGGACCGTACGCGTCTCGATGCGGTGGTCGGGCCCCAGCGCCGTGAGGGCGGCGACGGCGGTCGCGATCTTCGTGGTGGAGGCCGGCGTCTGGACCTGCTCGGCGCCCTTGCCGTAGAGCCGCTTGCCGGCCGCCACGTCGATCACGACGGCGGTACGCACCGAACCGAGAACGGGGTTGGCCAGCAGCGGGTCGAGGACGTCCGCGAGCGCCTTTCCGGTGGGCGCGGGCCCGGTGCCCGCCTCGCCGCCGAGCCCGGCGAGGACGGAGGCGGCGCTGGGAGCGGGCCGGGGGGACGTTCGGTGCGTACCGGACGTACGTGCGTGATGTGTGCCACCCTCCGGCGCCCGCGATGCGGCCCAGTCACGCTCGGCCGTACGCTGACCGGTGGAGTCCCAGGGGCCGGCCACGGTCACGGCCCCGGCCGCGAGTGCCAGGCCGGCGGTCGCGGCAACGGCTGTGAGCTGCGGTGTCGTCATTCGTCCGGCACGCGGCCGCACGGCTCGAGTGACCCGCATCACATGCGGTCTCACCATCCGCGCGACCCGCACCACATGCGGTCTCGCGGCCCGCCAAGCCCTCAGCTCTGGCACGACCACCAGCCCCTTTCGCGATCACCCACCTGCGTGAGGGACACTTAATCACCAGAACTATGTGCTGATCATGGAGGAGCCACCGGTGGAGTTCGACGTCACGATCGAGATTCCGAAGGGTTCACGGAACAAGTACGAGGTGGACCACGAGACCGGTCGGATCCGTCTGGACCGTCGACTCTTCACCTCGACCAGCTACCCGGCCGACTACGGCTTCGTCGAGAACACCCTCGGCGAGGACGGCGACCCGCTGGACGCCCTGGTCATCCTGGACGAGCCGACCTTCCCGGGCTGCCTTATCCAGTGCCGCGCGATCGGCATGTTCCGTATGACGGACGAGGCCGGCGGCGACGACAAGCTGCTGTGCGTCCCGGCGCACGACCCGCGCGTGGAGCACCTGCGGGACATCCACCACGTGTCGGAGTTCGACCGCCTGGAGATCCAGCACTTCTTCGAGGTCTACAAGGACCTGGAGCCGGGCAAGTCCGTCGAGGGCGCCGACTGGGTCGGCCGCGCGGACGCCGAGGCCGAGATCGAGCGGTCCTACAAGCGCCTCAAGGACCAGGGCGGTCACTGACCCTCCTGCGGGCGGTCGCCGACCTCCCCACTCTTCCGATCGGGCCGCGTGACCCCCAGGGGTGACGCGGCCCGTTCGTGTGTCCGTACGCATACTGAGGCATACGGAAGGCAAGAAGGACAACCACACAGACGGGAAAGGCGAGGCTGGAGTTGGTGGCGGACCCGGAAGCGGAAGACCGCAAGCCGCACTCGGACGAGGCGAGGAGTGCTTTCAGCCCGCCCACGGGTGTCGCACCGCCGGGACCGGCGGCGGCCGACGACGAATCCTCGACGACATCGGAGTTCGCGCTCCCCCAGGGCCTCGACGCACCGCAGCCCGCCGGACCCGAACAGGAGGGCTCGGCGTTCAGCACGCCGCGCACCTACAGCGCCCGGCACGCGCCTCCCGCCTTCACGCCCGCGACCGGCGTCCCCGTGGTCAGCCTGACCAAGGACGCGCCGTGGCAGGACCGCATGCGCACGATGCTGCGCATGCCGGTGACCGAACGGCCCGCGCCCGAGCCCGTGCACAAGGAGGACGAGCCGGGGCCCGCCGTCCCGCGCGTCCTCGACCTGACCCTGCGCATCGGCGAACTGCTCCTCGCGGGCGGCGAGGGCGCCGAGGACGTGGAGACGGCGATGTTCGCCGTGTGCCGCTCCTACGGCCTCGACCGCTGCGAACCCACCGTCACCTTCACCCTGCTGTCGGTCTCACACCAGCCGTCCCTGGTGGACGACCCGGTGACCGCGTCACGGACCGTACGCCGCCGGGGCACCGACTACACGCGCCTCGCGGCCGTCTACCGGCTCGTCGACGACCTCAGCGACCCGGAGACCGCGATCCCGCTGGAGGAGGCCTACAGGCGGCTCGCGGAGATGCGGCGCAACCGGCACCCCTACCCCGGCTGGGTGCTGACGGCCTCCGGAGGGCTGCTGGCCGGCGCGGCCTCGGTGCTCGTCGGCGGTGACGCGATCGTGTTCGTCGCCGCAGCGCTCGGCGCGATGCTCGGCGACCGGCTGGCCTGGCTGTTCGCGGGACGCGGGCTGCCGGAGTTCTACCAGTTCACGGCCGCCGCGATGCCGCCCGCCGCGATAGGGGTGGCGCTGACGGTGGCGCACGTCGATGTGAAGGCGTCCGCCGTGATCACCGGTGGGCTCTTCGCCCTGCTGCCGGGGCGGGCACTCGTCGCCGGGGTGCAGGACGGACTGACCGGCTTCTACATCACCGCGTCCGCGCGGCTGCTCGAAGTCATGTACTTCTTCGTGGGCATCGTCGTCGGCGTCCTGGTGGTGCTCTATTTCGGCGTGAAGCTGGGCGCGCAGCTCAACCCGGACGCGGCGCTGAGCATCTCGGAGCGGCCGCTGCTCCAGATCGCCGCGTCGATGCTGCTGTCGCTCACCTTCGCGGTCCTGCTCCAGCAGGAACGTTCCACCGTCCTGGCGGTGACCCTCAACGGGGGTGTGGCCTGGTCGGTGTACGGGGCGATGCACTACGCGGGCGGGATATCGCCGGTGGCCTCCACGGCCGTCGCGGCGGGCCTGGTGGGCCTCTTCGGGCAGTTGCTCTCGCGCTACCGGTTCGCTTCCGCGCTGCCCTACACGACGGCCGCGATCGGGCCCCTGCTGCCCGGTTCGGCGACCTACTTCGGACTGCTGTCGATCGCGCAGAACAACGTCGACAAGGGACTGGTGTCGCTCACCAAGGCCGCGGCCCTCGCCATGGCCATCGCGATCGGAGTGAACCTGGGTTCGGAGATCTCGCGGCTGTTCCTGCGTCTGCCGGGCGGCTCCGCCGGCGGGCGGCGGGCCGCCAAGCGGACACGCGGGTTCTGAGGACAGGTCCCGGCGGCCCGGTCCGGGGAGGCCCGGTCCGGGGCGCACCGGGCGGGTGCCTCAGTTCTGCGCGGGGCCCTGGCCGTACGGGTACTGGTCGGCGTCGTACTGAGGGCGGGGGTGGCCCTGGGGGTGCTGCTGCGGGTCGGCCTGACCCTGGTCGTAGCCCTGCTGGTAGCCCTGGTCGTACTGCTGCTGGTCGTAGCCGTAGCCCTGGTCCGAGCCGTACGGCGGTTGGGGCTGCTGGGGCTGGGGCTGGGGCTGCTGGTACTGCTGCTGGGGCTGCCGGGGCTGGTGCTGGGACGGCTGCGGGTGCTGGGGCTGCTGGTACTGCTGCTGAGCCGGGTACGGGTCACCCTGGCGGCCGTAGCCCTGGCCCTGGTTTCCGTACGACTGGTCCTGGCCCTGGTTCCCGTACGACTGGCCCTGGTTTCCGTACGACTGGTCCTGGTTTCCGTACGACTGGTCCTGGCCCGGGTTCCCGTACGGCTGACCCTGGCCCTGGTTTCCGTGGGACGGGCCCTGACCCTGATGGCCGTACGACTGGTCCTGGCCCTGGTTGCCGTACGGACGGGCGTGGTTCCGGCCGCCGTACGGCGAGTCCTGGCCCTCGTGGACCGGCGGCACGCGCAGCGGCCTCGTCGCGTCGTCCATGACGGGCGCGGCGGGGCGGGTGCGGGCGGCCTCGGAGGGGGCCGGGAAGGGCTCCTGGAAGTCCTGCGGCTCCTCGGCCTGCCGCGACGGGTTCTTCTTGGTCTGGGAACGGGCGCGCAGGAACTCGATGATGATCGGGACGACCGAGACGAGCACGATCAGGATCAGGATGACTTCGATGTGCTGGTTGACGAACTCGATCTTGCCGAGCCAGGAGCCGAGCAGCGTCACGCCCGCGCCCCACAGGACGCCGCCGATGATGTTGAAGGTGAGGAACGGGCGGTACCGCATGCCGCTGACGCCCGCGATGATCGGCGTGAACGTGCGCACGACGGGCACGAAGCGGGCCAGCACCAGGGACTTGGGGCCGTACTTCTCGAAGAACTCGTTGGCCTTCACCACGTTCTCCTGCTTGAACAGGCGGGAGTTCGGGCGGGTGAACAGCGAGGGGCCGACCTTCTTGCCGAAGAGGTAGCCCGCCTGGTCGCCGAGGATCGCGGCGAGGCAGATCAGCGGGACCGCCGCCCACAGCGGGAAGTCCATGGCGTCCGTGGCGATCAGCAGACCGCAGGTGAACAGCAGCGAGTCACCCGGCAGGAAGAAGCCGATGAGCAGGCCGGACTCGGCGAAGACCACCAGCAGCAGGCCCCAGATGCCGAAATTGTCGAGGAGCGTGTTCGGATCCAGCCAGCTGGGACCGAGGGCAAGCGTCATCACGGGTCCGGGCTCCTGAGGGGTGAAGGGAGGTACGGCGGTCCTGTACGGCCGGCCAAAGCTATCAACGCAATGTGTCAACGCCAGGTTCCACCCGTGACTCCAGGATGCACTGTGCGACGACTGGGACAAAGCTGTGGACCATGGGCATCGATGAATACGGCGGCGGCCAGAGTCCCCACGCGGACGTCCTGGTCGTGACGACGAACGACGTTCCCGGCCACCGCGTCTCGCAGGTCATCGGCGAGGTCTTCGGCCTCACGGTCCGCTCTCGCCATCTGGGCAGCCAGATCGGCGCGGGCCTGAAGTCGATGATCGGCGGTGAGCTCAAGGGACTAACCAAGACACTGGTGGAAACCCGTAACCAGGCCATGGAGCGGCTCGTCGAACAGGCACGCACGCGTGGCGCCAACGGCGTACTCATGTTCCGCTTCGACGTCTCCGAGGCGGCGGACGTGGGCACGGAGGTCTGCGCCTACGGCACGGCCGTGGTCCTGGTGAAGGAGTAGGCACGGCCCGCGACGCCCGGCATCGGCAGGGGGCACGCGTCGGTAAGGGCGTGTGTCGGTAAGAGCACACGTCGGTAAGGGGCGCCCGCAGTGGCGGACGCCCCTTACCGATCAGGCTTCCCCGGGGTGCCGGGCGGCGTTCGCGATGATCGCGTCCCTCAGGTGTTCGGCCAGCCCCGGCCGCATGGAGTCGTAGAACGCCTTGAACCGTTCGTCCGCGACGTACATCTCACCGAGTCCCCGGTGGATCTCGTACGTGCAGGTGTAGAACCACTTGGTGATGTGCTGCCGGTGATCCTCGGCCATGTCCATGGCCCGTGCGTCGTCCGGCCGCTCCCCGTCCGCCATCAGGGCGTCGTACCGCTCGCCCCAGGAGGCGACCTCGGCCTGCATGCGCTTCCAGTCGTCCTTGGTGTAGCGGGCGGCGCGGCGCTGCGACTCGGCGTACGTCTCCGTGCCGCCCCAGCGGCGTTCGGCCTCCTCCGCGTGCTCCTCGGGATCCTTGTCGCCGAAGACCTCGAACTTCTCCTCGGGCGTGAGATTGATGCCCATCGTGCGTGCCTCCATGGCGTGCTCCACGGCCGCGGCCATCTTCTGCAGCTTCTCGATCCGGGCGGTCAGCAGTTCGTGCTGGCGGCGCAGATGCGCGCGCGGGTCCGCTTCCGGGTCGTCGAGCAGGGCGGCGACCTCGTCGAGCGGGAAGCCGAGCTCCCGGTAGAACAGGATCTGCTGCAGCCGGTCGAGATCGGCGTCGCTGTAGCGCCGGTGGCCCGCGTGACTGCGTTCGCCCGGCGCGAGCAGACGGATCTCGTCGTAGTGGTGCAGCGTGCGCACCGTGACTCCGGCGAATCCGGCGACCTGGCCCACTGAGTAGCCCACTTCCGCTCCTTCCTCGGTACGCCCTTCACGATGGGGCCTGACGTGACGTGAGGTGCAAGCCCGAAGCGCCGGGCCGGGCCGCGCCGGTGGCGTCGCCCGGGATGTTATGTCCGATTCGCGCGTTTAGGGTGAGCCCGTGACCCACGAAGCGGCTCCCCCGGGACCGGCCCCCGCCGGGGCGACGCCCGCACGGACGCTGCTTCCGCTGTTCCTCCCCGCCATGGTCGTCGGCGGGGTCTCCAGCCTTCTCTACGTCGGGGTGAGCAAGCTCGCCGACCAGCTCAAGGACGTGTTGTGGACCGACCTGCCGGACGCGCTCGGCATCGGCGGATACTCCTCGCTCTGGATGATCGTCATGCTCACCGCCACCGGCGTCCTGGTCGGTCTGGTGGTGTGGAAGGCGCCGGGGCACGCGGGCCCCGACCCCGCCACGCTGGGCCTCCAGGCGGAGCCGATGGCCCCCTTCATCCTGCCCGGCCTGCTGGTGGCGACCGCGCTGATGCTGGCGGGCGGCCCGAGCCTCGGCCCCGAGAACCCGATCATCGCCACCAACGTCGCGCTGGCGTTCTGGGCGGGCCGCCGGTTCGCGCCCGCGGCGCCCGGCGTGCTGTGGGTGACCCTGGCCGAGGCGGGGACGATCGGCGCCCTGTTCGGTACGCCGGTCGCGGCCGCCCTGGTCATCTCCGAGGCGCTCGCCGGGCGGCAGGTGAAGGGTCTGCTGTGGGACAACCTCTTCGCGCCGCTGACGGCCGCCGCGGTGGGCTCGATCACTACGGCACTGCTGGGACACGCGAGTTTCGACCTGGATCTGCCCCCGCTCGGGAGCCCGGGCTGGGCCGATGTGCTGTCCGCGCTGGTGGTCGCCTCCGTCGCTGCGGTGCTCGGCATGGCCGGGGTCCACTCCTTCCCCTACGTCCACAAGGCCTTCGGCCTGCTGCGCCACCCCATGGCGGCCCTCCCTGTCGGCGGGCTCGTCCTCGGCCTGCTGGGCTGCCTGGGCGGGCCGCTGACGCTGTTCAAGGGCCTGGACCAGGTCGCCGAGATCGCCCATGACCCGGACGGCTGGTCGGCGGGCCGGTTCGCCCTGATGGCCGTGGTGAAGCTGGCCGCACTCGTCGTCGCGGCGTCCTGCGGATTCCGCGGCGGCCGGATCTTCCCCGCCGTCTTCATCGGCGCCGCGTTCGGTCTGTGCGCCCACGCGCTGGTGCCGGCGGTCGAGCCGTCGCTGGGACTGGCCGCTGGGGTTCTGGGCACGCTTCTCGCGATCACCCGGCAGGGCTGGGTGAGCCTGTTCACGGCAGCCGTCCTGGTGGCCTCGCCGTCGATCATCGCCCTGCTCTGCATCGCCTCGCTGCCGGCCTGGCTGCTGGTGACCGGGCGGCCGCAGATGCAACTGCGCAAGGACGGGAGCCCGGTCCGGTGAACCGCCGGGGCGCCCTCATCCGATGAAGAAATGGGACGCCCGTCCCGCAGACCGTTGGGAGAAGCCCGTGCCGCTCCACCAGGGCCAGCAGCAGCCCGATGCCCACCCCCACTCCGTCAACCCCTTCTACGGCGAGGCCAACCCGGTCAGCGGCATGGTCGAGGCACCGCCCAAGCATCGTCTCCCGGACGGCCCGCTGCCGCCGACGACCGCGCTCCAGCTCGTCCACGACGAGCTCATGCTGGACGGGAACTCCCGGCTGAACCTCGCCACCTTCGTCACCACCTGGATGGAACCGCAGGCGGGCGTCCTGATGGCGGAGTGCCGGGACAAGAACATGATCGACAAGGACGAGTACCCCCGGACGGCCGAACTGGAGCGGCGCTGTGTGTCGATGCTCGCCGACCTGTGGAACGCGCCGGATCCGTCGGCCGCGGTGGGCTGTTCCACGACCGGGTCGAGCGAGGCGTGCATGCTCGCCGGCATGGCGCTGAAGCGACGCTGGGCCCTGCGCAACGCGGACCGTTACCCGAGCGTCCGGCCCAACCTCGTCATGGGCGTCAACGTCCAGGTGTGCTGGGAGAAGTTCTGCAACTTCTGGGAGGTCGAGGCGCGCCAGATCCCCATGGAGGGCGACCGGTTCCACCTCGACCCCGAGGCGGCGGCAGCGCTGTGCGACGAGAACACGATCGGGGTCGTCGGCATCCTGGGCTCCACCTTCGACGGGTCCTACGAACCGATCGAGGAACTGTGCGCGGCGCTGGACCGGCTCCAGGAGCGCACCGGACTCGACATCCCGGTCCATGTCGACGGCGCGTCCGGCGCGATGATCGCGCCGTTCCTGGACGAGGACCTGGTCTGGGACTTCCGGCTGCCGAGGGTGTCGTCGATCAACACCTCGGGCCACAAGTACGGCCTGGTCTACCCCGGCGTCGGCTGGGCGCTGTGGCGGACGGCGGATGAGCTGCCGGAGGAACTGGTCTTCCGGGTGAACTACCTGGGCGGCGACATGCCGACGTTCGCGCTCAACTTCTCCCGCCCCGGCGCCCAGGTCGTCGCGCAGTACTACACGTTCCTGCGGCTGGGCAGGGAGGGCTACCGGGCCGTTCAGCAGACGACCAGGGACGTGGCACGCGCCCTCGCCGAACGGGTGGACTGCCTGGGCGACTTCCGGCTCCTCACCCGAGGGGACGAACTGCCGGTGTTCGCCTTCACGACGGCGCCCGAGGTGAAGGCGTTCGACGTGTTCGACGTGTCCCGGAGAATGCGCGAGAAAGGCTGGCTGCTGCCCGCGTACACCTTCCCCGAGAACCGCGAGGACCTGTCCGTGCTGCGCGTGGTGTGCCGCAACGGCTTCTCGTCCGACCTCGCCGACCTCTTCATCGAGGACCTGACCCGGCTGCTGCCCGAGCTGCGCCGCCAGCCCCACCCGCTGACCCACGACAAGGAGGCGGAGACGAGCTTCCATCACTGAAGCCCGGTCCGGACACCTGAAACCCGGCCCGGACACGTTCCGGGGCGGCCGGCTCCGGGCCGGGCCACCCGGGGCCGGGATGTCCCAGGCAGCCCGGCGGCCCGGTCCCGTGGCCTTCCGTCAGCGGCTCAGGCGGGCGAAGCGCCGTACCGCCAGGGGGAAGAAGACCGCGAGCAGGGCGAGGGGCCACAGGATCGCGGGGCCGATGTGGCCCGGCTCGGCGCCCGGTCCGCCGAGCAGTTCACGGACGGCCGTCGCCGTCCGTGACATGGGGTTCCAGCCGACCACCGTGCCCAGCCAGCCGGGCATGGAGCCGGGGGAGGCGAAGACGTTGGACAGGAAGCCGACGGGCCAGACCAGGATCTGCACGGCCTGCACCAGTTCCGGCTTGCCGGCCACCATCGCCAGGTGGATGCCGATCCACAGCATGGCGAAGCGGAGGAGCAGGAGCAGTCCCATCGCTCCGAGGAAGGCTCCGGGGGTGCTGTCGGGGCGCCAGCCGAGCGCGTAACCGACCCCGGTCAGCACGGCCAGGCTCACGGCCGACTGGACCATGTCGGCGGCCGAACGGCCCACGAGGACGGCCCCGTTGGCCATCGGCAGGGAGCGGAAGCGGTCGATGACGCCCTTGCCGAGGTCCTGGGTGACGGCCAGCATCGTGCCCTCCAGGCCGAACGCCATGGTCAGGGCGAGCATGCCCGGCACCAGGTAGTCGACGTAGTCGCCCTCGACGTCCCGGCCGCCGCCGACCAGATAACCGAACATCAGGAGCAGCATCACGGGGAAGACCAGGCCGACCGCCGCCTGGACGGGCTGCCGTGCCCAGCGTGCGAATTCGCGGCGGGTCATGGTCCAGCAGTCGGAGAACAGCCTTGCTCCCGCGCCGGGTTCGCGCGGCCCACCGGGTCCTCCCGGCCGCCCGGATCCCCGGTTCCCTTCGCGGACGGTGTCGTACGTCGTGCTCACACGGCCTCCTTGGTTCGCGATGTCTCCCCGGTGAGGTGCAGGAACACCTCGTCCAGCGTCGGGCGCCGCAGCGCGATGTCCTCCGCCTCGATCCCGGCCTCCTCCAGAGCGCGTACGGTCGCGGCGAGGGCCGCCATGCGGTCGGTGACCGGAGCGCTGAGCAGCCGGCGGTCCGCGTCGACCGAGACCCCCTCCCCCGCGAACGGCAGCAGGGCCACGGCGGCGCCCAGCAGGCCCGCGTCGCGCAGCACCACGTCGATGCGGTCGCCGCCTGTCCGGGACTTCAGTTCGTCGGCCGTGCCGTCCGCGATGAGCCGTCCGCGGTCGACGACCGAGATGCGGTCGGCGAGCTGGTCCGCCTCCTCCAGGTACTGGGTGGTGAGCAGCACCGTCGTGCCGCCGCCGGCCAGGGAGCGCACCGCCGCCCACACCTCCGCCCGGCCGCGCGGGTCGAGCCCGGTCGTCGGCTCGTCCAGGAACAGGACCTCGGGGTCGGTGATGAGCGACGCGGCCAGGTCCAGGCGACGGCGCATGCCGCCGCTGTACGCGCGGACCGCCTTGCGGCCGGTGCCGGCGAGACCGAAACGCTCCAGGAGTTCGTCGGCCCGTGTCCGCGCGGCGCGGGAGCCCAGATGGTGAAGGCGTCCGAACATCTCCAGGTTCTGCCGGCCGCCGAGCTCCTCGTCGAGCGCGGCGTGCTGGCCGAGCAGGCCGATGCGCGACCGCACCCGTCGGGCCTCGCGCACCACGTCGTGTCCGGCGACCTCCACCCGGCCGCCGTCCGGGCGCAGCAGCGTCGACAGGACCCGGACCAGGGTCGTCTTGCCCGCGCCGTTGGGGCCGAGCACCGCGTGCACCGTGCCGCGCCCCACCAGCAGGTCCAGTCCGTCCAGCGCGTGATGGTCCCCGTACCGCTTGCGTACGCCTTCGACGACGATCGCTCCGGTCATCCCGCTCCCTCCGTCCGGCCCGTTTCCGAGCCGGTCTCCAGCCGGTCCTCCGTGCCAGTAATCAAACTTGACTACCGACTCACGCCAACGGAGAGTAAGCCCGGCCAAGGCATTAGTCAAACTTGATGAGTGACGGACCGGCGCGGGTCAGCGCGCGTCCTCCGGGTGCCGCTCCCCCGTCGCGTACGGGTTCTCCTGGTCGTCGCGGAGGACCCCGACGAACGGCTCACCCTCCCCGGCGAAGGTGTAGGCGCCCCCCTCGACACGGGCGATCAGGCCCCGGGTCCACGCCGCGTCGGCGTCGGCGGAGTGGACCCAGAGGTCCATGATCTCGCCGATGTGCCCGAGCTGGGCGGGGCCGTCCTCGGGCACGTAGTGCTCGGTGACGGCCGTACGCCACTGCTCGATCCCGCGGATCCGCTCCTTCAGGAGAGCCACCGCCTCGTCCCTCGGCAGGTCGACGATGAAGCCGATGCCCGCCGAGCGGACGTCCATCTTCTGGTCGTACGACGTCAGGGACTCGCGCAGCAGCGCCAGGAACTCCTCGGTCCCCGCGGCCGTGATCTCGTACTCGGTGCGCGGCGGCCCCCCGGCGGTGGACGGCGCGATCTCGTGGGCGCGCAGCAGTCCCTGCTTGGCCATCTGCTTGAGCGCGTGGTAGATCGAGCCGGGCTTGGCGTTGGACCACTCGTGCGCGCCCCAGTACTCCAGGTCGTTGCGCACCTGATAGCCGTGGGCCCGCCCGTGCTGACGGACCGCGCCGAGCACGAGGAGACGGATCGCTGACATGCCGTCCAGCCTAGGGGTGCCACGGTCAGCCCCAGGTGGAGCCCTGCTCCAGTGCCACGAGTTCGAAGGCCGTCTTGCCGTCCAGGGACTCGCGGATGATGTCCGCGTGCCCGGCGTGCCGGGCCGTCTCGCGGATCAGGTGGAGGGCCAGCCAGCGCATCGAGACGCGTCCCTCGGGCGGGAACCAGGGGTCCGGCGGAAGCGCGAAGGTGTCGTCGAGGCTCGGCACCGAGCGCAGGAAGGCCTCCGTCTCGGCGGCGACCTTCTCCCAGTGGGCGAGCTGCGAGGCGACCGTCTCGCCGTCGGCGAGGACGAAGCACTCGTGCCAGTTCGACTCGTCGCGCTTCACGGCCGGCGGCTCGCCCTTGGCCCGCGCGATCCAGCCCTGCTCGACCTCGGCGACATGCTTGAGCAGTCCGCCCAGGGACAGTTCACTGGCGCTCGGCCGGCTCACGGCCTGCTCCTCCGTCAGCCCGATGAGCGACCGGCGGATGCCGCCGCGCTGCTCCTCGATGAACGCGAGCAGTGCCCCGCACTCGTCGCCCCGCTCTTCCGCTCGCACATGCGTGACCATGACCGGCCGCCTTTCATCGGGTCCTTCCGGCTGACACCGACGACGCTACGGACCCTTGCGGTCAGTTCCTGTCCGCAAGGGTCCGGGCACGCTGAACGATCACGCGAAGGCGGCTCACGCGAAGCCGGATCAGAAGGGGAAGCGGCTCCGCTCGTGCTGCACCGAGATCCACTTCGTCGTGGTGAAGGAGTCGACCGTCGTCTCGCCGTTCAGGCGGCCGATGCCGGAGTGCTTCTCGCCGCCGAAGGGGACGAGGGGTTCGTCGTGGACGGTGCCGTCGTTGACGTGGAACATGCCGGTGTCGATCTGCTTGGCGAAGTTCACGCCGCGCTCGATGTCAGCCGTGTGGACGGCGCCCGAGAGGCCGTACGGGGTGTCGTTGACGATCCGGACCGCCTCCTCCTCGCCGTCGAACGGGACGAGGAAGACGACCGGGCCGAAGACCTCCTGGCGCAGCAGGTCCGAGTCGGCGGGGACACCGGTCAGGACGGAGGGCTCGACCAGGTTGTCCGTGGTGGTGCCGTGCACCAGGGCGGTGGCGCCCTCGGTGATCGCCTGCTCGACGACGCCCGCCAGCGCGTCCGCCTGGGAGGAGTTGATGACCGGGCCGATGACCGTCTGCGGGTCCCTCGGGTCGCCGGTCTTCAGCGTCCTGACCTTGGCGACGAACTTCTCGGTGAACTCGGCCTCGACCGAGCGGTCCACGAGGACGCGGTTGGCGGCCATGCAGACCTGGCCCTGGTGGACGAAACGGCTGAAGACCGCCGCGTCGACCGCGTAGTCGATGTCCGCGTCCTCCAGGACCACCAGGGCGCTGTTGCCGCCCAGTTCGAGCACCGAGCGCTTGAAGTTGGCGGCGCAGACCGTGGCGACGTGCCGGCCGACCTTGTCGGAGCCGGTGAAGGAGATGACCTTCGGGACCGGGTGCTCGATGAAGGCGTCGCCGATCTCGGCGATGTCGGTGATGACGACGTTGAGGAGGCCGCCGGGCAGACCCGCCTCCTCGAAGATCTTCGCGACCAGCGAGCCGCCGGCGATCGGGGTGTTCTGGTGCGGCTTCAGGACCACGCCGTTGCCGAGCGCGAGCGCGGGGGCGACGGACTTGACCGACAGCAGGAACGGGAAGTTGAAGGGGCTGATGACGCCGACGACACCGACCGGGACGCGGTAGAGGCGGTTCTCCTTGCCGTCGACCGGCGAGGGGATGATCTTCCCCTCGGGGCGCAGCGCGAGCTGGACCGACTCGCGCAGGAACTCCCGGACGAGGTGCAGCTCGAAGGCCGCCTTGAGACGGGTGCCGCCGAGCTCGGCGATGATCACATCGGTGATCTCCGCCTCGCGTTCGTCGATGACGGCGAGCGCCTTCTCGAAGACCGCGCGGCGCGCGTACGCGTTCGTCGCGCCCCACTTCTTCTGGGCGCGCTCGGCGGCGCGGTAGGCGTCATCGACCTCTTCGACCGTGGCTATCGTGATCGACGCCAGTTTCTCGCCGTCGTACGGGTTGAAATCGATGATGTCCCAGGAGCCCGTTCCCGGGCGCCACTCGCCGTCGATGTACTGCTGGGCCAGGTCGGTGAAGTAGGACGACATGTGCTCCCTCAATCCCTGTGCTGCCGAGGCAGTCCTTGGCCCGGGTCAGCAGACATCCGATCACGGTCTGATCACATGTCATCGTACTTGTGTTTCAAGGGAGTTGAGGGTGACCGGAGAAGTCCGTGGCCGCTCTCGGGAGAGTCAGGAGAGCTGGAGCAGCCCGCGCAGCAGATCACGGCTCTCGGCCGGCCCGGGGCTGTCCTGCTGGAGCTGCTTGAGCGCGCCCTCGTACTGGTTGACGTCCTCGCGCTTGTCCAGATAGAGCGCGCTGGTGAGCTGCTCCAGATAGACGACGTCCGACAGATCGGACTCGGGGAAGCTCAGGATGGTGAACGCGCCGCTCTCGCCGGAGTGCCCGCCGAAGCTGAACGGCATGACCTGGAGCCGCACGTTGGGCCGCTCGGAGACGTCGATCAGGTGCTGGAGCTGTCCGCGCATCACCTCGCGGTCGCCGTACGGGCGGCGCAGCGCGGCCTCGTCGAGGACGATGTGGAACTCGGGGGCGTTCTCGGAGACGAGGTACTTCTGGCGCTCCAGCCGCAGGGCCACACGCCGGTCGACGTCGGCGGCGGAGGCACCCTTCATCCCGCGCCGGACGACGGCGTGCGCGTACGCCTCGGTCTGGAGCAGGCCGTGCACGAACTGCACCTCGTAGACCCGGATCAGGTGGGCCGCGCCTTCCAGACCGACGTAGGTGGGGAACCAGCTCGGCAGGATGTCGGAGTAACTGTGCCACCAGCCCGCGACGTTGGCCTCCTTGGCGAGCGAGACCAGGGAGGTGCGCTCGGCCTCGTCCGTGATGCCGTAGAGCGTCAGCAGGTCCTCGACGTCGCGGGTCTTGAAGCTCACCCTTCCCAACTCCATACGGCTGATCTTCGATTCGGAGGCGCGGATCGAGTAGCCGGCCGCTTCACGGGTGATGCCACGCGCCTCACGCAGGCGCCGCAGGTGTGACCCCAGCAGCATGCGCCGCACCACCGAGCCGCTCGACTCACCAGCGCTCACGTTCGTCAGCCTCCCCAACCGTCTTCCAGACGCCGCAGTCTGCCACTAAAACACTTCAAGCAGTACTCGTTCAGTTACGGAAACGGAAAGCAGCCAAAGCAGAAGCACAGGAAAGGATCAATGAAGCGTCGACTGCTGAGAATAAGGTGAAGGAAGAAATGAGCAAGAAGTAGCAGAGGAAGGTCCAATTCGGGCGCGTGCACGTGCATCTGCCCTTGCATCTGCTGTACGCATTCGGAACCATGGTCCCCGCGCCACCGCTGCATCGCAACGACCGCGAACACCCGGGAGTGCCTCGCATGGGGACGAATGGATCGACCATGCTCGAACCCTTACGGCAGGGACTTCCGCCTCTCGATCCCGCGGCCGTGTCCAGCGCCGCTTCGTGCGCTCTGCCCGCCCGCTACGAAGCGGTGCGCGAGGCACGGCAGTTCACCCGCGGAACCTTGGACCAGTGGGAGATCGGCGACCGTTTCGACGATGTCTGTCTGGTGGTCTCCGAGCTCGTCACCAACGCCCTGCGGCACGCGCTGCCCGCGGACACGCCCCGCAAGGACGACCAAGGGCCGCCCGTGCGGCTGCACTTGATGCGGTGGACCTCACGACTGGTGTGCGCGGTGCGCGACCCCAGCCACGAGAGTCCGGTCGCCGGCGACTCGGACGACTTCGCGGCGGAGTCGGGGCGCGGCCTCTTCCTGGTCGACTCGTTCTCGGACAGCTGGGGCTGGCACCCGCTCGCCGGAACGCTCAGCGGCAAGGTCGTATGGGCGCTGTTCCGGCTGGGAGCGCAGCCGGACACGGCCGCACTCTCCTCCGAATAGCAACCGCGGCGCCTTTTGGCGCCGCGGTTCTACGCGCGTTACGGAACGCAGAGTGAAGTTCACCCTCGGATTACGCCGCCCGCACCGTCGTCGGCCTCCCGTGACCCATCGGTTCCGGACAGCTCGGTTCGGGACAGCTCGGGATCACGGCCGTCAGCCCGCGATCAGGTGGTCGAACTCGCCGTCCTTGATGCCCAGGAGCATGGCTTCGATCTCGGCGCGCGTGTAGACGAGCGCGGGCCCCTCGGGGAACCGCGAGTTCCGCACGGCCACGTCACCGCCGGGCAGCCGCGCGAACTCCACGCAGGAACCCTGTGAGTTGCTGTGCCGGCTCTTCTGCCAGGCGACGCCGTCGAGCTCGGTGGCGGCCATGCCGTTGTACACGAATTCAGCCATACCGTCGTACACGTCATCCACGTCGAACACGTCGTGGTCCACAGGTCGCTCCCCGGTCGTGCAGTGGCTGAGGTGGCCATAGATGCAGTAGTCAACTGACTCGGATCATAGCTCTGTTCATGTGCAGATGCATGGGCAGATGCACGTGCACGCGGGGTGGTCCTGCGGTTACAGCTTTTACCGGCCCTTGACTACCGGTTGTCGTTCGCCCGACTACGGTCCGCACCTCACCGGAGTGCCGTGCGGGCCCACATTCGGTCCAGCGCATTCCCCGGAGATCGCATCACATGCGAACTCCAGCCCCCGTCCATGATCTTCCACGCCATCATCTGTGTGGGATCGTCCGGATCGGATCCCTCGTGTACTAGGAAGAGACGCGTACCGCGCCCTTCCTGTTCCAGTGTCCAGGTAATGGTCCAGTCCGCGGACCGCCGCGCGTTCGCGCCGGCCCGGCGGACGCTCGGCATCCGCTCGGACTCGAAGGCGAGAACGCGCACGTCGACGGTGCCGGAGACGTTCGCCTCGGAACCCGGGACGGCGGTCGGCGTGTACCGGTGACCGACCTCGGGCCGGAAGTTCTCGGACCCCGGAATCTGTCACCGCACGAGCAGTCCGGGCTCGGTGAGCGCGCACCGCGCGAGCGGTCCGGGCTCGGCGAGCGCCCGCCAGGCGCCTTGGCGGGCGCTCACGGCAGGACCCGGGCGACGCGGATGGTCGCCGGATTCCCGGAGGGGGTCCCCAGGTCCTCCTGATAGCTTGCTGCGATCCGTCCGGGCGACCCGCATCCATCCCACCCTTGGGGGCTTCAGTGACTACGGCGACCTTCCCGTCCCGCCACGCGCGTATCGCGGCCGCGGCCGCGGGACTGGCGGCGGCGGCCGTGCTGACCGGCTGCAGCAGCGGCAGCGACGACTCCGGGGAGCCGTCGGCGACCCCGAGCGCGTCCGCGACGGACGGCGCCGGTACGGGCGGCGGTTCCGGGAGCACGTCCGCGGCGAGCGGCAAGCTCCAGGGGAGCTGGCTCACGACCGCGGGCGGCAAGGCCGTGGTGCTCATGATCAACGGTAAGCAGGCCGGCCTCTTCGCGACGGGCGGCACGGTGTGCAGCGGCACCTCGTCCGACGAGGCGAGCATGCAGATGATCCGCCTGGCCTGCACGGACGGCAGCAAGAAGCGTGCCGTCGGCATGGTCGACTCCGTCACCGGTACAACGCTGACGGTCACCTGGCAGGGCGGCGGCGGCAAGGAGACGTACACCAAGAGCCAGGGTGGAAAGCTGCCCACGGGTCTGCCGACGGCGGGCCTGGGTTCCTGATCGCCGGATCGGCCGCGATCGCTCGTTCGCGAACCCCACGGGCTCGTGTCGGCCATCCCGACAAGGTGGGAACGTCCGCGGACAATATCGGGCGATACCGGTCCCGTGCGGGTGAACAGCGAGGGGTGGGCAACCTCGGTGGACCCGGGTGCGTGATGATCCATGCACATCGTCACGACTCCCAGGGGAACCCATGCGCGCTCTGCCCATCGCCGTCACCGTCCTCGCGGCGGCCCTCGCCCTGACCTCCTGCGACGGCGGCGGCTCCGGCAGCACCGGCAGTTCCGAGAAGTCCGGTGCCACGGCCGGCTCGGCGAAGAAGGCGACGGTCGCGGCCTGTGCGATCGGTGACACCGCGATCCAGGTCGGCCCCGCGAACGCCGCCACGGCCGCCGGGGACACGGGCAACATCCCCGTCACCCTCACCGGCAAGGGCGCCCGGTGCACCCTGAAGGGCTTCCCCGGACTCACCGTGGAAGCGGGCGGCGCCTCCGCGGACATCGAAGGGGACAAGTCCGCGGCACCGGAGCCGCTGACCCTCGCCAAGGGCGACACCGCGACCTTCACCATCACGTACGTACGGGGTGCGGAGGGCGACGCCAAGACCCTCGCCGTGAAGACGCTGAAGATCACCCTGCCCGGCGCCGACACCGCGCAGAGCTTCCCGTGGTCGTACGGCCCGGTCGCCGGTAAGGGATCGGCGAGCGAGCCGAACGCCTCCGTGACGCCGTTCCAGCACGCGGGCGACTGACGCGTACGGCACGCCTTCGCAGGCGCCTGCCGACGACCGCCTCCCCCATCCGGGACGGGGTGCCCCGACGACGACCCCTGCCGTACACGGGAGCGCGCAACCCTCCGACCACCTCGGCCGTACGTGGGAGCGCGCGGCCCGTCGACCACCGCTGCCGTACATGGGAGCGCGCGGCCCGTCGACCACCTCGGCCGTGCGCGGAAGCGCCCAGCCCCGTCGGCGGCCACGGCTCGGTCCTAAGGGAGCGGGCGTCTGCCCCGGACCTGGGCACGGTCCGCCGCCGCGGCGCCCTCGTGCCATCCGGCCTCGTCGGTGATCCCGCGCATCCGGGTCGTCACCGTCTGCGGGAACATCTGGTCCAGGTGGTCCGCGACGGCCACGTCCCGGGCCGCCAGGACCGGCAGCAGCGCCCCCTCCGTCTCCGCGGCGGTCACCTGCTCCTCGGCGACCGACGCGAGCCGGTCGCCGATCCGGTGCGCGTACGCGGCCAGGAACGACTGCCGGAAGGTCTTCGTGCGCTTGCGGCCGCCCGCCCGCTGCGCGGCCTCCGCCTTCGCCATCGCCGCCGTGGCCTGCACGAGAAGCGAGGTGTAGAGGAGCTCGACCGCCTCCAGGTCGGGTTCGAAGCCCACGACGGTCGAGAAGCAGAGGGCGTCGTTCCACACGGCCCGGCAACGGTTCGCCCCCGCGACCGCGTCCAGGAGCACCGCCTTGGCCGTCTCGTAGGGCGGCTCGACGCCGATACGGCAGGCACCCGGCGCGTCCTTCGCGTGGGTCCGGGCAGCCAGCAGCGCCTCGTCGATGGTGTGCCGCGCCATCAGCTCCTGCGCCTTGGCGCTCAGCGCCTCGGCCTCCTCCGGGAAGCCGGTCGCCTCCGCCTTCGCGAGGAGGGCGCGGATGCGGGTGAGCATGCGCGTCTCCCGCGGGGCACGGGCCGTCGCCGGCGCCCGGGGCGGGTCCAGGGGCTCGATGGAGGGCAGGCGCAGGAGCAGACGGTAGAGCTCCAGGGTCGCGGTGGCGCGTGAGAAACGGTCGGTCCGGAGGTCGTGGGCTTCGGCCCCCAGCTCGTCGAGCTGGGCCGCCCAGCGTGCGCCCCGGGGCTCGCGGTCGCCCTCCCGCTCCCCGAGGATCGAGGAGATCACCAGGTGTACGTGTACGTCGTCCAGGTCGCGCCGCACGATCCGTACGACATCGGCGGGCTGCCAGCCGCGCCGCCAGGCCGCCGCCACGAACTCCGCACCACGCCGGGCGAGTTCGGCGTCGGAGGCCGGGTCGGCCGCGAGCACGGAGGCTCCGGTGTCGAGCGCCGTGTCGGTGTCGGCGTAGAGGGCGGCCGCGAAGGCGCGCTCCACGGTGCTGGACGTACTCATCCCACGATCGTGTCACGGGCGGACCGGGGTCCGGTGTCCGCCTCGGCGCCGCGGCCGCCGACTCGTCCACACCCTGTGGACAGTGTTTCTGTCTTCGGCATCGGGGTCGCCCGGAAACAGCGCGGACACCGGGCCGACGACTGTCAACCCCGGGTTGACACCCCTGGACTGTCAACCTACCGTTGACACATGACGACGAACTCTCCCGGCAAGGCAACCGTGCGTCTCGACGACCTCATCGAGGCCATCAAGAAGGTGCACAGCGACGCGCTCGACCAGCTCCAGGACGCGGTGATCGCGGCGGACCACCTGGGCGAGGTGGCCGACCATCTGATCGGGCACTTCGTGGACCAGGCACGGCGTTCCGGGGCGTCCTGGACGGACATCGGCAGGAGCATGGGCGTCACCCGGCAGGCCGCGCAGAAGCGGTTCGTGCCGAAGGCGGAGGCGGACCTCGACCCCAGCCAGGGCTTCGGCCGTTACACCGACCGGGCCAGGAAGGCCGTCGTGGTCGCGCACGAGCGGTGCAAGGCGCTGGGCGGGACCGAGGGGCTGCCCGAGCACCTCGTCCTCGGCCTGCTCAGCGAGCCCGACGCGCTCGGCGCACGGGCCATCACCGCGCAGGGAGTCTCCCTGGACGCCGTACGCGAGGCGGCCGTCGCCGCGCTCCCGCCGGCCGCCGCCGAGGTCCCCGAACTGGTCCCGTACGGACCGGCCGCCAAGAAGGTCCTGGAGCTCACGTTCCGCGAGGCGCTCCGCCTCGGCCACAACTACGTCGGCACCGAGCACATCCTGCTCGCCCTGCTGGAGTTCGAGAACGGCGAGGGCGTGCTCAGCGGCGCGGGCGTCGACAAGACGGCAGCCGAAGCGCACATCGGACGCATGATCACTGAGCTGGTGAAGGAGAAGACGGAGGCGGAGGCGAAGACAGCGGAGGAGGCAGCGGCGAAGACGGAGGGCGCGTCCTAAAGCGTGTTGCAGAAACCTGCGACACGCTTTAGGGGAGCAGCGGTCGGAGCGCCTCTCGGAGGGGATGCCCGATGAGCAGCCGCGGCAACGCCGGCGCCGGCAGGAAGGCACGGCGCGATCCCGGGGGTGACCGGGGGTGCCCGCGTCGGCGGCGGCAGTACCGGAACAACCTGGCCGAGACGGACTGGCCGAGACGGCTGGTCGAAACGGCTGGTCGAAACGGCGTTGTCAGACCCTCCTGCGAGACTCGGAGGCATGACCGAGCGCTGGGCTCTCGCGCCGGCCGAGGACGGTGGCGTGGAGCTCGCCGCCCTCGGCCCGGACGGGCTGCCCACGGGAGGGGTCCGCCGGGAGGCGGACCTCGCGGAGGCCGTACGGGCCCGGCCGGACGTGAGCCGGTGGGTCTGGCGGTCGACGGCCGATGTCTATCCGCGACTGCTCGCCACGGGGGTGCGAGTGGAGCGGTGTTATGACATGGAGGCCGCCGAGACCCTGCTGCTCGGACACGAGGGGCGGCTCGGCGAGCCCCGGTCGGCGGCCGCCGCGCTGGCGAGACTGCGCGGCGGCCCCGTGCCGCCGGACCCGCCGCAGCGTTCCGCCGAGCCCGGTTCGCAGTCCTCCCTCTTCGAACCCCGCCCGGTGCACGTGCCGCTGGCGGACCTCCTCGCGGTCTACGCCGACCAGCAGCGTCGGCACGACGCGGCCGCGCATCCGGACCGGATGCGGCTGCTGACGGCCGCCGAGTCCGCGGGGATGCTGGTCGCCGCCGAGATGAACCGGGCGGGGCTGCCGTGGAGCGCGGACGTCCACCGGGACGTGCTGCACGAACTGCTCGGCGAGCGGTACACCGGCGGCGGTGAGCCCCGGCGCCTCGCCGAGCTCACCGACGAGGTGTCCGCCGCTTTCGGACGACGGGTCAGACCCGATCTGCCGGCCGATGTCGTCAAGGCGTTCGCGCAGGCCGGGATCAAGGTCAAGTCCACCCGGCGGTGGGAGATCGAGACGATCGACCATCCGGCCGTGAAACCGCTCATCGAGTACAAGAAGCTGTATCGGATCTGGGTCGCCCACGGCTGGTCCTGGCTCCAGGACTGGGTGCGCGACGGGCGGTTCCGGCCCGAGTACCTGCCGGGCGGGACCGTCACCGGACGCTGGGTGACCAACGGCGGCGGCGCGCTCCAGATCCCCAAGGTGATCCGGCGTGCCGTCGTCGCCGACCCCGGCTGGCGGCTGGTCGTCGCCGACGCCGACCAGATGGAGCCGCGCGTCCTCGCGGCCATCTCCCGTGATCCCGGCCTGATGGAGGTCGCGGGCCGGGAGAGCGACCTCTATCAGTCGGTCTCGGACCGGGCGTTCTCCGGCGACCGGGCGCAGGCCAAACTCGCCGTGCTCGGCGCCGTCTACGGCCAGACCTCCGGCGACGGCCTGAAGAACCTCGCCCTGCTCCGCCGCCGTTTCCCCAAGGCGGTCGCGTACGTGGACGACGCGGCCCGCGCGGGCGAGGAGGGGCGGCTGGTGCGGACCTGGCTGGGGCGGACCTGCCCTCCGGCCGCCGGGTCGGACGACGGCGGCGGGGAGGAGGCGGGCATCCCGCAGGACGATCCCGTGGACACCGCCGCCGACCAGGGCTGGGTGCCGGGATACGCGTCCTCCGACTCCCGCGCCCGCGGACGGTTCGCGCGCAACTTCGTCGTGCAGGGCAGCGCCGCCGACTGGGCCCTGCTGATGCTGGCGGCACTGCGCCGCACCTGCTCCGGGCTCGCCGCCGAGCTGGTCTTCTTCCAGCACGACGAGGTGATGGTGCACTGCCCGGCCGAGGAGGCCGACACCGTGGCGGCCGCCATCCGCGACGCGGCCGAACTCGCGGGCCGTCTCACGTTCGGACAGACGCCGGTGCGTTTTCCGTTCACGACGGCGGTCGTACGGTGCTACGCGGACGCGAAGTGACCCGGTCCGCCCGTCGCCGGACGCTCTGGGGCGCCTGCGCCTCGCTCCGGGGTGCCTGCGCCGGGGCCTACCGGGGCGCCGGCAGACTTCCCGGTCCGCCCGCCACCACCCTGTCCGCTCCACCTGCCTTGCCCGGTCCATCCGCCCTGCCCGGTCCATCTACTCTGCCTGTTCTGTCCGCTCTGTCTGCCAGCAGGTTTCGCAGTTCGCCCGTCACCGGGCTGTCCGTCTCCGCCAGGGCCTCCAGAGCCGACGCCCACTCCGCGTAGGCCGCCTCGGCGTCGCCGCGTTCCCGCAGCAGCAGGCCCGCCTGGTGCCGGGCGAGGCCTCCGGTGTACCGGTCGGCACGGCGCTCGGCACGGCACCGCAGCAGATCGCACTCGCGCGCGGCGCGTTCCCGGTGACCGACACCGCGCAGGGCCCGCACCAGGCCGAGCCGGGTCTGTGACTCGCCGTGCCAGTCGCCGTGGCCGCCGAGGATGCGCAGGCTCTCCTCGAAGTGCGGTACGGCGGCGGCCGGTTCGCCGAGCGTGAGATGGGCGTAGCCGATGTTGCAGTGCGCCGAGTGCCGGATGATCACGTCCTGCACGGCGTCGCCGATCGCGAGACTGCGCTTGTGGTGATCGATGGCGGCCCGCGGGTCGGTGTGCTCGTACAGGTTGCCGAGGTGGCTGTAGGTGATGGCCTCCATGTGCGGATCGCCCAGCTCCCGTGAGAACTGAAGACTTCGCAGCAGTGCCTCACCGGATTCGGCATGACGGCCGAGGGATTCGAGGAGCATGCCCCGGTTGTTCAGGGCCCGCCGCTGGCAGGAGCGCACTCCGAGGCGGCTCCAGATCGCGAGCGCCTCGTCGTTCAGGGTGAGGGCTTCGCCCACGCGGCCCGTCACGAAGTGCAGTCCTCCGAGGTCGCCGAGCGCGTACGCCTCGGCGGCCTCGTCGCCGAGCAGGCGCGCCACGTCGAGCGCGGCCCGCTGAAGGACCTCCACCTCGGACACCCGGCCACTGCGTTGGACGTACGGGTTGAGCAGGCGGGCCAGCAGGGGAAAGTACGGCGAGGCGTGCGCGTGCCGCTGCGCGAGCGCGACCACGTTCGCCAGTTCCGTGTCGCCCCAGGTGAAGGCCTCCCGCCCGGAACAGAACGGGGGTGTGGCCGCCACGTCCGCCGCGTGCCCGGCCGGCTGCGAGGCGGTCGGCCTGCTCCGGTCCTCCCTGTCGAGACCGGGTTCGAGAATCGCCTCCAGGGAGCGGGCGGCGACACCGGCGTACCAGCGCAGGGCGCGCTCGGCGACGGCGGCGTCGTGACCGAGAGGTACGGGTCCGGTCGCCACGGGGCCCGCGCCGATGGCGGCCTCGGCGTGGGCGTCGGCGTGGGTGTGGGTGGCCATGGGCGTTGTCGCGAGGACGCACTCCGCCTCGCCCGCGATCTCCCGGGCGAAATCCCGTACGAGGTCGTGCGGCGCGTACCGCCCGTACGCGGTCTCCTCCAGGAGGGCGACGTCGACGAGGCGGTCGAGCGCGGCCTCGGCGCGACGCTCGTCGGTGCCGGTGAGGCGGGCGACGAGGGCGGCTCCGTACGCGGGCAGGTCGAGCGCGCCGATACGGCACAGGGCGAGCGCCGCGTCCCGGTCGGCCTCGCGCTCGGAGGCGCGCAGCGCGTCGTGCGCGACCGCGAGCGAACGGCGCACACTCAGGTCGTCGTACTCCAGGTGATGCAACCGGCCTTCCGTGGCCGCCAGTTGACCGGCGAGAACATCGGGGGTCAGCGCGCGGCGGGCGGCGAGACGGGCCGCGACGACCCGGAGGGCCAGCGGCAGCCTGCCGGTGAGTTCGACGAGAGGGTGACTTCCGTCGAGTCCGTCCTGGCGGCCGGAGACCGCGCGGAGCAGGGCCGCGCTGTCCTCGTCCGTCAGCGGCGCGAGCGGGAAACGGTCGGCGCCGTCCAGGGCGGTGAGCGGCGAGCGGCTCGTCACGATCACCGCGCAGCCCGCACCGGCCGGCAGCAGCGGGCGCACCTGGGCCGCGTGGGCCGCGTCGTCCAGCACCATGAGGGTGCGGGTGGGCGCGAGCATCGACCGGAGCAACGCCGCCGCCGCGTCGGGGTGTTCGGGGATACGACGGGGTTCCGTCCCCAGGTCGCGCAGGAGCGCGGCGAGCGCCTGACCGGCGGTGAGCGGGGTCATGCCGGGGGTGGCGCCGTGCAGGTTGACGTACAACTGGCCGTCGGTGAATCGTTCCCGCAGTCCGTGCGCGACGTGCAGCGCGAGCGCGCTCTTGCCGACGCCCGCCATGCCGCTGATCACCGCGACACGCGGCAGCACGGTGGCGGGGTCACCGCCGAAGGGCCGGCCGTACGCATCGCCCCGGGCGCCGTCGCCGGACCCACCGGCGGAGGCCCCAACGTCATTTGCCCGGCCGGCAGTTGCCCGGCCAACAGTTGCCCGGTCGTCGGCCGTCCGGTTTTCGGCCGTCCGGCCGGTCGCCCGGCCTGTTGTGCGGGGGGGTGTGCGGGCGGTCGTGCCGGGCGTCGTGGATGCGGCGGGTTTACCGCTGTGCGCACGATGGGTTGGCACGGCGAACGCG